>NZ_ATUS01000006.1:2500-218170 GCF_000420325.1 Spongiibacter tropicus DSM 19543
CACGCAGCAAGTCGCGTGTGATTGAAATGCAGTTTCTTGACGATATAGCGATGGCGAGTCTGTTTGCTTATATGGTCAAGCGACTAAGCGCATACGGTGGATGCCTTGGCAATTGGAGGCGATGAAGGACGTTGGAGCCTGCGAAAAGCTTTGGGGAGTCGGCAACCAGACTTTGATCCAAAGATGTCCGAATGGGGAAACCCACCTGGGATAACCCAGGTATCCTTTGACTGAATACATAGGTCTTAGGAGGCGAACCAGGGGAACTGAAACATCTAAGTACCCTGAGGAAAAGAAATCAACCGAGATTCTCTTAGTAGCGGCGAGCGAACGGGGATCAGCCTGCAAGTGATAGCTTGTGTGTTAGTGGAACGGTCTGGAAAGTCCGGCGATACAGGGTGATAGCCCCGTACACGAAAACGCACTTGTGGTACTAAGCTTGCGATAAGTAGGTCGGGACACGTGTTATCTTGACTGAAGATAGGGGGACCATCCTCTAAGGCTAAATACTCCCAATTGACCGATAGTGAACCAGTACCGTGAGGGAAAGGCGAAAAGAACCCCGGAGAGGGGAGTGAAATAGAACCTGAAACCGTATGCGTACAAGCAGTAGGAGCAGACTTGTTCTGTGACTGCGTACCTTTTGTATAATGGGTCAGCGACTTAATGTATGTAGCGAGCTTAACCGTTTAGGGGAGGCGTAGGGAAACCGAGTCTTAATAGGGCGATTTAGTTGCATGCATTAGACCCGAAACCCGGTGATCTATCCATGGCCAGGTTGAAGATGCCGTAACAGGCATTGGAGGACCGAACTCACAAATGTTGAAAAATTTGGAGATGAGCTGTGGATCGGAGTGAAAGGCTAATCAAACCGGGAGATAGCTGGTTCTCCTCGAAATCTATTTAGGTAGAGCGTCATGTCTCACCCACGGGGGTAGAGCACTGTTTGGGCTAGGGGGTCATCCCGACTTACCAAACCCATGCAAACTCCGAATACCGTGGAGTGCAATCATGGCAGACAGACGGCGGGTGCTAACGTCCGTCGTCAAGAGGGAAACAACCCAGACCGCCAGCTAAGGTCCCAAATCTACGTTAAGTGGGAAACGATGTGGGAAGGCTCAGACAGCTAGGAGGTTGGCTTAGAAGCAGCCATCCTTTAAAGAAAGCGTAATAGCTCACTAGTCGAGTCGGCCTGCGCGGAAGATGTAACGGGGCTAAACGTAGAACCGAAGCTGCGGACGCATTTATGCGTGGTAGAGGAGCGTTCTGTACGCCTGCGAAGGTGAGTCGAGAGGCTTGCTGGAGGTATCAGAAGTGCGAATGCTGACATGAGTAACGACAAAGGGGGTGAAAAACCCCCTCGCCGGAAGACCAAGGTTTCCTGCCCCATGCTAATCAGGGCAGGGTTAGTCGGCCCCTAAGGTGAGGCTGAAAAGCGTAATCGATGGGAAACGGGTTAATATTCCCGTACTTGTTGTAACTGCGATGGAGGGACGGAGTAGGCTAGGCGAGCGCAGCGTTGGTTGTCTGCGTTTAAGCTAGTAGGCTGAGATCTTAGGCAAATCCGGGATCTTAAGGCTGAGAGGTGATGACGAGTCCTCTTTTGGACGAAGTCGTTGATGCCATGCTTCCAAGAAAATCTTCTAAGCTTCAGGTTACAACAAACCGTACCCCAAACCGACACAGGTGGTCAGGTAGAGAATACCAAGGCGCTTGAGAGAACTCGGGTGAAGGAACTAGGCAAAATGGTACCGTAACTTCGGGAGAAGGTACGCCGGTTTTGGTGATGGGACTTGCTCCCTAAGCTGAGGCTGGCCGAAGTGACCAGGTGGCTGCGACTGTTTATCAAAAACATAGCACTCTGCAAACACGAAAGTGGACGTATAGGGTGTGACGCCTGCCCGGTGCCGGAAGGTTAATTGATGGGGTTAGCGTAAGCGAAGCTCTTGATCGAAGCCCCGGTAAACGGCGGCCGTAACTATAACGGTCCTAAGGTAGCGAAATTCCTTGTCGGGTAAGTTCCGACCTGCACGAATGGCGTAACGATGGCCACGCTGTCTCCACCCGAGACTCAGTGAAATTGAAATTGCGGTTAAGATGCCGTATACCCGCGGCTAGACGGAAAGACCCCGTGAACCTTTACTATAGCTTCACAGTGGACTCTGATATTACTTGTGTAGGATAGCTGGGAGGCTTTGAAACCTGGGCGCCAGCTCAGGTGGAGCCAATCTTGAAATACCAGCCTGGTACTATTGGGGTTCTAACTCTGGACCATTATCTGGTTCGAGGACATTGTGTGGTGGGTAGTTTGACTGGGGCGGTCTCCTCCCAAAGTGTAACGGAGGAGCACGAAGGTGCGCTAATCACGGTCGGAAATCGTGAGGTTAGTGTAATGGCACAAGCGCGCTTAACTGCGAGACTGACAAGTCGAGCAGGTACGAAAGTAGGTCATAGTGATCCGGTGGTTCTGTATGGAAGGGCCATCGCTCAACGGATAAAAGGTACTCCGGGGATAACAGGCTGATACCGCCCAAGAGTTCACATCGACGGCGGTGTTTGGCACCTCGATGTCGGCTCATCACATCCTGGGGCTGAAGCCGGTCCCAAGGGTATGGCTGTTCGCCATTTAAAGTGGTACGCGAGCTGGGTTCAGAACGTCGTGAGACAGTTCGGTCCCTATCTGCCGTGGGCGTTGGAGATTTGAGGAAAGCTGCTTCTAGTACGAGAGGACCGAAGTGGACGAACCTCTGGTGTTCGGGTTGTTACGCCAGTAGCATTGCCCGGTAGCTACGTTCGGACGGGATAACCGCTGAAAGCATCTAAGCGGGAAGCCTCTTCCAAGATAAGATCTCCCTGGGAACTTGATTCCCCTAAAGAGCCGTTCAAGACCAGGACGTTGATAGGCAGGGTGTGTAAGCGTTGTAAGGCGTTGAGCTAACCTGTACTAATTGCTCGTGAGGCTTGACCATATAATCAAAGGGTCTTGCCATCGTAAAGAATCAAGAAACTGCAACGGATCGTTGCAACAGGCTGGAAACAGCCACTGAGAAAACAGTTATCAGCTTATTTACCGCCCTATTTGTGATTGTGAGAGCATGTCAATGCGACAGTGAGACTCGAAGCAACGCAAGCCAGTTTGCCTGGCGACCATAGAGACATGGAACCACCTGACCCATCCCGAACTCAGAAGTGAAACGTGTCATCGCCGATGGTAGTGTGGGGTTTCCCCATGTGAGAGTAGGTCATCGCCAGGCTTTAATTAAAAACCCGAGGTTCAGTTGAGCCTCGGGTTTTTTATGGGGCTCTGGAAGTGGCTTCCGCCAGGCTTCTAAATAAAACACCCCGGTCAGCAATGCTGTCCGGGGTGTTTTATTTAGGATTGCGGTTACCGTCTGTTCCGTTAAGCGGCTCGCATAGCTGCCATGTGACAAGCCATGTACCGAAGGTAAAGGGTTGGGGCGCCGATAGGCGTCGCGCAGCGATTGCGAGCACCGCTTGCAACACAATGTAGGTCAGACGCCAAAGCGTTCGCTGCGCTCACGGGGCCTGCTCTCGCCAGGCTTTAATTAAAATGGCCAAAGCACTCCCTACGGTCGTGGGCCACACTGCCCCGAGGTTCATCTGAGCCTCGGGGTTTTTTATGGGGCTCTGGAATTGGTATCCACTAGGCTCTGGCCTATGGTCATGGCCAAAGCACTAGCTGGGTTATGCGCAACCTGGGGAGAGCCGTTCGCAGAGAAGGCTATGTGAAACGATTGGGTTTTAATAGAGCGAGCATATTTGTCCCTCCTGCTAAGGGGAGATAGCTGCGGAGCGCGCAAGTTTTGTTATGATCGTTGCCTTGCGCCCCTGTGGGGCCGCTTCGCGACAAGAGGAAATGTTTTGGCTTCTGAGCAACTACTATCGGTTCTCGCCGACGGCGAATTCCACTCTGGGGAGGAGTTGGGAGGTTTGCTGGGCGTTAGTCGAGCGGCAGTCTGGAAGCAGCTGCAAAAGCTGGAGGAGCTCAGTCTCTCCATCGAAGCGCAAAAGGGTAGAGGTTACCGAGTTGTTGGTGGCTTGGATCTATTGAGTCGAGAGTTGATTGCCCAGCATACAGATCAGGCCTTGCAGGCGATACTTGAAGGGATGGATATCTTCGGTGTGCTCGACTCTACCAATTTGCAGGCGGCGAAGCGTATCGCTATGGGACCTGCTCATCAGTATTGCTGCACGGCCGAGCAGCAAACCGCAGGGAGGGGCCGGCGTGGCAGGCAGTGGCTCAGTCCGTTTGGGCGTAGTCTTTATTGCTCCCTGGTGTGGGAGTTTAGCAATGGGGCGGCGGCGCTTGAGGGGCTAAGCCTGTGTATTGGTGTCGCGGTGGCGAACGCGTTGTCTGAGGCTGATGTTGACGGTATCTCATTGAAATGGCCAAACGATGTATTGCTGGATGGGAAAAAACTCGGGGGTATTCTGCTGGAAATGCAGGGTGATCCGGCGGGCGTCTGCCAGGTTATTATCGGTGTTGGCCTGAATATGCAGTTGCAAGAGGTCGATTCAACGGTCGTTACTCAGCCATGGGCTGATTTGTCGGCCTACCCCATTGGTTCCGACAGAAATCGCATGTTGGCGCTGCTGTTGAATGCGCTTTTTGCGGCTTTGACGCAATACAGTCGCCAAGGCTTTTCGCCTTTCCGTGATCAGTGGCTGGCGCTTGATGCTTTTCGTGGTCAGTCAGTCAAAGTGCAGCTTGGAGAAGAGTGGCTGTTTGGTACAGAGGATGGCGTAAACCCTGATGGCGGATTGCGTTTGATTACGGATTCGGGTGTTAGAGTTTTTCACGGTGGTGAGGTGAGCCTGAGGGAAGTCTGCTGATGGCTGGCGGTGTGTTGGAGTTTGATGTCGGTAATACGGCCTTGAAGTGGCGTCTTTGCCATCGGCATGGTTTTGAGCGCGGTCGCTTGCCTTGCGATGAAGGTCGTGTGGCGGCATTGCTTGAAGGCCTGCGCCCAGATGTTCTCCATATTTCCTCTGTCGCGAGTGACGATGCTAATGCGATGCTGCGTCGATGCGCGGATAAAGCCGCAGTCGCCTGCCGATTTGCGCAGGTTTCCGCCAGCTGTGGTGGTATCACTAATGCATACGACGATCCTTTGACTCTTGGAGTGGACCGCTGGCTGGCAATGATCGCAGCGAAGCGTCGTGTTTCTGGAGATCTTGTGATTGCAGATATTGGCACAGCGCTAACTATCGATGTGCTGGCCGCGGACGGTGTTCATCAGGGGGGATACATTCTTCCTGGGCGTCGTTTGATGCGAGAATCCTTGCTGGGCGGTACTGGTCGTATACAGTTTGATGAGATCCGCGAGCCGAGTATCGATTTGGGTAATAACACGGCGTCATGCGTAGAGAATGCCTCATGGCTTGCTGCCGTTTCTGTCATTAGTGACGTAGCTCGGCGAATCCAGCAGGCTGATCGCCAGGTTTCTGTTGTGGTTACCGGGGGGGATGCTAAAGCTGCGCTGCAGGTTGCGGGTGTTGATGGCGGCTCATGGGTTTATGTTGAAGATTTGGTGCTGGATGGTTTGTCGCTGGTTTTGGGGCGTGAGGGCTTAAATTCATGAGGGTGTTGCTCCTTGCGTTACTCGTCATCAACCTGGCGGTTTATCTTTGGGGGCAGTCGGGAGAGGGATATAGCTCGTTGAGTGATCAGGGGCGACCCGCAGGTGGGGGCAGGGGAAATCTTACGCTCTTATCTGAGATGGGCTCTGATGCCGTAGCTCCCGCCGATGGTTTGGCGCTTACTGACGATGAGGCGGCAGTCGACGAGCTTGAGGCAGGTGGCGGGGCGGTGTTGGCCGATGAGGTCTGCTGGGTGTTAGGGCCGTTTGATAATGAAGAGGCGGTTGAGATTACTGATGAGCGGCTTGCTGTTTCGTGGATGCGTGAGCGCTATGAAAGGGATGTCGACTATTGGGTGCTGCTGGGGCCCTACGGCGGGCAGGCGCCGGCGTCGAGCATGCTGCAGGAACTGAAAAAACAACGGATAGATAGCTACCTGATTCGTCGCGGGGAGATGGAGAATGCAATTTCTCTGGGTGTATTCAGTGACGAATCCCGCGCGGAGCGACACGCATCGACGATGCGTTCAAGGGGCTATGCTGTAGAGGTCCGGCGTGTTGCTGATGAGGCAATACGGCTGTGGTTGGTGTATCGGGGCGCAGATCAAGGAGGCGATTTCGATGCATCGATGGCATTTATGGAAAGCAATAAAAGCAATAGTGCTGAGCTATCGAAAAAAAGCTGTGAGTTGATTGCGTCTTACCAAGAGTTCGACTAGAATGCCGCCCTCGTTCGAAAGCGACGTGTAAAGATGTGCTGGCGTAGCTCAGTTGGTAGAGCAGCTGACTTGTAATCAGCCGGTCGGGGGTTCGACTCCTCTCGCCAGCTCCACTCTTTTCATGTAATGGCATTGTTAATTCGCTTTGCAACAATATGTTGACAAGGTATTGCCATATAAGCAGAATGTTGCGCTCTTTCGAGGTGGGGTTCCCGAGTGGCCAAAGGGATCAGACTGTAAATCTGACGCGCAAGCTTCGGTGGTTCGAATCCACCCCCCACCACCATTATTGCTAGATGTACCAGCAGAACGCGATTCAGCGGGTATAGTTCAATGGTAGAACCTCAGCCTTCCAAGCTGATGGTGCGGGTTCGATTCCCGCTACCCGCTCCAGTTTGCGTTGGGCTGAAGCATTACGATTACGCGGTGCTCATATAGCTCAGTCGGTAGAGCACTTCCTTGGTAAGGAAGAGGTCACCGGTTCAAGTCCGGTTATGAGCTCCACTTTTTTGGCGACAAAAGCCCTGGGTGGTTTTTGTCTTTTTGTAGTGACTTGACGAAAAGGTCCGCTAGGAGACTGTCGCAATGGCAAAGGAAAAGTTTGAACGTAGTAAGCCCCACGTCAACGTGGGCACCATCGGTCACGTTGACCATGGTAAAACCACTCTGACCGCAGCACTGACTCGTGTCTGTGCAGAAGTTTTCGGCGGCCAGGCTGTTGCCTTTGACGGCATCGATAACGCCCCCGAAGAGCGTGAGCGCGGTATCACTATCGCCACTTCTCACGTTGAATACGATTCAGACATCCGTCACTACGCTCACGTAGACTGCCCCGGACACGCTGACTACGTTAAAAACATGATCACTGGTGCAGCCCAGATGGACGGCGCGATCCTGGTATGTGGTGCCACCGACGGCCCGATGCCCCAGACGCGTGAGCACATCCTGCTGTCTCGTCAGGTAGGCGTACCTTACATCGTGGTATTCCTGAACAAGGCTGACCTGCTGGCTGAAGACTGCGGCGGCGTAGGCACCGAAGAATACAACGAAATGCTCGAGCTGGTTGAAATGGAAATCCGTGAGCTGCTCGACACTTACGAATTCCCCGGCGACGACACGCCGATCATCGCAGGTTCTGCGCTGATGGCTCTGAACGGCGAGGACGACAACGAGCTGGGTACTACTGCTGTATCTAAGCTGGTTAAAGCACTGGACGAGTACATTCCTGAGCCAGAGCGCGCTATCGATCAGCCCTTCCTGATGCCGATCGAAGACGTATTCTCTATCTCCGGTCGCGGTACTGTAGTAACCGGTCGTATCGAGCGCGGTATCCTGAAAACTGGCGACGAAATCGAAATCGTTGGTATCCACGACACCACCAAAACCACCTGTACCGGTGTTGAAATGTTCCGCAAGCTGCTGGATGAAGGCCGTGCTGGTGAGAACGTCGGTGTCCTCCTGCGTGGTACCAAGCGTGACGAAGTAGAGCGTGGTCAAGTCCTGGCTAAGCCGGGTTCTATCACTCCTCACACTCGTTTCGAAGCTGAGGTCTACGTACTGTCTAAAGAAGAAGGTGGTCGTCACACGCCGTTCTTCAAAGGCTACCGTCCGCAGTTCTACTTCCGTACCACTGACGTAACCGGTGCGTGTGAGCTGCCTGAAGGTACCGAAATGGTAATGCCTGGCGACAACATCAAGATGGACGTAACACTGATTGCGCCGATCGCGATGGAAGAAGGTCTGCGTTTTGCAATCCGTGAAGGTGGCCGTACTGTCGGCGCCGGCGTGGTTGCAAAAATCGTAGAGTAATGCCTTGGCGGCCTGGTGGTCGCTGAGTGATGGAGGGGAGGCTTCGGTCTCCCTTTCTTGGTAACAATGGGTGCGATAGGCACCCTATGGTGTGGCGGCGATGCAGTTTTTGGCTTTAAGCCAAATATCTGTTGACAGACTATGTTTTGGTCATTAATATGCCGCTTCTTTTTTCGGGTTGTCTCGGCCGGTTGGCGCCGATAGTGGCTCGAAGCTATTTCGGGATGGGAGTTTGATCAGGTGCAAAATCAACGGATTCGCATTCGTTTAAAAGCTTTTGATCACCGCCTTATCGATGCATCTACGCAAGAGATTGTAGATACCGCTAAGCGTACTGGCGCGCAGGTTCGGGGACCGATTCCTCTGCCTACTCGCAAAGAGCGCTACACGGTTCTGGTCTCTCCGCATGTGAACAAGGATGCGCGTGATCAGTATGAGATCCGCACCCATAAGCGCATGCTGGATATCGTTGAGCCTACAGAAAAAACTGTAGACGCATTGATGAAGCTAGATTTGGCGGCTGGTGTAGAAGTTCAAATTAGCCTTGGCTAATTCATTTAAAAGCTGAATTTTTTCAGACCCGCTCAGGGGCTGGCCCTGGGTTGTGTAACGCGTGAGAGCGCGGCCGTAGAGGGTTAAGCCCCGTACACTGAGAGGTTGGAGCAAATGACTATTGGTTTGGTCGGTCGTAAAAGCGGCATGACTCGCGTTTTTACTGACGACGGCGTATCTATTCCGGTAACTGTGATTGAGGTTGAGCCCAATCGCGTTACTCGTGTCAAAGCAGACGATGCTGACGGCTATCGCGCTATTCAAGTAACGGCCGGTGCTCGCAAGACATCGCGCATTTCCAAGGCTGAAGCCGGGCACTTCGCGAAAGTGGGTGTTGAGGCGGGTCGTGGCCTGTGGGAATTCCGTCTGGAAGATGGCGAAGATGCTCCCGAAGTGGGTGCTGAGCTGACTGTTGCAGCATTCGAAGCTGGTCAGAAAGTTGACGTTACTGGTCAGTCCAAAGGTAAGGGCTTCCAGGGTGGCGTTAAGCGTTGGAATTTCCGTACCCAGGACGCTACTCACGGTAACTCGCTGTCGCATCGCGCGCCGGGTTCTATCGGTCAGTGTCAAACTCCGGGTCGTGTCTTCAAGGGCAAGAAAATGGCCGGTCACATGGGCGCAGAGCGCGTGACTGTGCAGACGCTGGAAATCGTTCGCGTTGATGCCGATCGCAACCTGATTTTGATCAAAGGTGCGGTTCCCGGTGCGCCAGGCGGTGATGTATTCGTACGTCCCGCTGTTAAAGCAAAAAAATCCTAGGGGGCTAAGCAGTGGAATTGAATATTGCGAAACCCGGTAACGGTGCAGCGGCTGGAACTATCCAGGTTTCCGATGTGGCCTTTGCTCGTGAGTTTAATGAAGACCTGGTTCATCAGGTTGTAACCGCTTATCTGGCTGGTGCTCGTCAGGGCACTCGTGCTCAGAAGACTCGCTCAGAAGTGAGCGGCGGCGGCAAGAAGCCTTGGCGTCAAAAGGGTACGGGTCGTGCCCGTGCAGGTACTATTCGCAGCCCTATCTGGCGTAGCGGTGGTGTTACTTTTGCTGCGAAGCCGCAGGACTACACCCAGAAAGTTAACCGTAAGATGTATCGTGCGGCGCTGCGCTCAATTCTGTCTGAGCTGGCTCGCCAAGAGCGCTTGGTGGTGGTTGAAGAGCTGGCTCTCGAAGCCCCGAAGACTAAGCTGTTGGTGAAGTCGCTGGGTGAGCTGGGTCTGACTGGTGCGCTGATTGTGACCGAGGAAGTGACCGGCAATCTGTATCTGGCAGCTCGTAACCTGCACGATGTTGATGTGCGCGATGTGAGTGGTGTCGATCCAGTTAGTCTGATTGGTTATGAGAAAGTGCTGATCACCGTTGCTGCACTGAAAAAATTTGAGGAGTTGCTGGGATGAATCAAGAGCGCATCTACAAGGTACTGCTCGGCCCTCACGTCTCTGAAAAAAGTGCAATGAGTGCCGAAGCTGGCAATCAAGTGGTGTTCAAAGTTTTGCCGACGGCTACCAAGCTTGAAATCAAGCATGCCGTAGAAAAACTGTTCAAGGTGGAAGTGGTTGACGTTCGCACCGTGAATATGAAAGGCAAAGTGAAGCGCAATCGCTTTGGTTTGAGCAAAAAGCCGAATTGGAAGAAGGCTTATGTAAGCCTGGTGCAAGGTCAGGAAATCGACTTTGCAGTCGCTGAATAAGTCTGGAGCTGAGTCAAATGGCAATTGTTAAAAGTAAACCGACTTCTCCTGGCCGCCGCTTCGTTGTTCGCGTAGTTAACGCGGAGCTGCACAAGGGTGCACCTCACAAGGCGTTGGTAGAGAGTCAGTCGCGTAACGGCGGTCGTAACAACAAAGGCCGTATTACTACGCGCCACGTTGGTGGTGGTCACAAGCAGCACTACCGCCTGATCGATTTCAAGCGCAACAAAGACGGTATTCCCGCTGTTGTTGAGCGCCTGGAATACGATCCGAACCGTACTGCGTTTATTGCATTGCTGAAATATGCCGACGGTGAGCGTCGTTACATCATCGCTCCCAAAGGTGTATCTGCTGGTGATGAGCTGTTCTCTGGTGAAGCGGCGCCGATTAAGGCGGGTAATACCCTGCCGCTGCGCAACATTCCAGTGGGTAGCACGATTCACTGCATCGAAATGAAGCCAGGTAAAGGCGCGCAGATCGCGCGTAGTGCCGGCGCTTCTGTGCAGTTGGTCGCTCGTGAAGGCCAATATGCCACTGTGCGCCTGCGCAGCGGCGAAATGCGCAAGATTCTGGCTGAGTGCCGCGCCACGTTGGGCGAGGTATCTAACAGCGAGCACAGCCTGCGCAAGTTGGGTAAAGCCGGTGCGGCGCGTTGGCGCGGCGTTCGTCCCACCGTTCGCGGTGTTGCGATGAACCCCGTTGATCACCCACACGGTGGTGGTGAAGGTCGTACCTCTGGTGGTCGTCATCCTGTTACACCTTGGGGTGTGCCGACCAAAGGGTATAAGACCCGTAAAAATAAGCGTACAGATAAGCTGATTGTGCGTGATCGCAGAAAGTAAACGCGCAATCAGAGTAAAGAGGATTAGCTTGTGCCACGTTCATTGAAAAAAGGACCGTTCATCGACCTTCATCTTTTGAAGAAGGTGGAAGTAGCGGTTGAGAAAAACGATCGTCGTCCGATCAAAACCTGGTCGCGTCGTTCCATGATTCTCCCCGAGATGGTCGGCCTGACCATCGCGGTACACAACGGTCGTCAGCATGTTCCGGTTATGGTTACCGAGGACATGGTTGGGCACAAATTGGGTGAATTCGCCGCTACCCGGACTTACAAGGGTCATGTGGCTGATAAAAAGGCCAAGCGTTAAGCTTGCGCTGGGAGAGGCATAGACGATGGAAGTAGCGGCACGTTTAAAAGGCGCACGTATATCCGCCCAGAAAGCCCGTTTGGTTGCTGACCAAATTCGAGGCAAGGGTGTTGAAGAGGCGCTGGATCTGTTGACGTTCAGCCCTAAGAAAGCAGCCAGCATCCTTAAAAAGGTGCTGAACTCTGCAATCGCCAACGCCGAGCACAACGAAGGTGCTGACGTTGATGAGCTGCGTGTATCGACGATTTTTGTAGACGAAGGCATGACTATGAAGCGTCTTCGTCCCCGTGCAAAAGGCCGGGCCGATCGCATTCTCAAGCGGTCTTGCCATATCACGATCAAAGTAGCCGACGGCGAAGGTTAGTAGGAGAGACCAAATGGGTCAGAAAGTACACCCGACCGGCATCCGGCTGGGAATCGTAAAAGATCACAACTCTGTCTGGTATGCAGGCAGCAAACAGTATGCGAAGCAACTGGTCACTGATCTTCAGGTTCGTGAGTACCTGGAAGAGAAGCTGTCGCACGCATCTGTAAGCCGTATCGTGATTGAGCGTCCCGCGCAAACTGCTCGCGTGACCATTCACACTGCGCGCCCCGGTATCGTGATCGGTAAAAAAGGCGAAGATGTTGAGAAGCTGCGCAAAGAGCTCAGCGATCGTATGTCAGTGCCCGTGCACATCAACATTGAAGAAGTTCGCAAGCCGGATCTGGATGCCAAGCTGGTTGCAATGAACGTTGCTCAGCAGCTGGAGCGCCGAGTGATGTTCCGCCGCGCGATGAAGCGCGTCGTTCAGAACGCCATGCGCCAAGGCGCTGAAGGCATCAAAGTTCAGGTCAGCGGCCGTGTTGGCGGTGCAGAAATTGCGCGTACTGAGTGGTATCGCGAAGGCCGTGTGCCCCTGCACACTCTGCGCGCCGACATCGATTACGCGACACACGAGGCATCGACCACCTACGGCATCATTGGTGTCAAGGTGTGGATCTTTAAGGGTGAAATCCTGGGATCCAGAAACGAGGCAGTCGAAGCCAAGGCTAAGAAAGTTTCAGAGTAAGGGTTACGCACATGTTACAGCCGAAGCGCACAAAGTTTCGCAAGGTACAGAAGGGCCGCAATCGCGGTCTGGCAGAGCGCGGCAGCCGGGTCAGCTTTGGTGATTTCGGTCTGAAAGCTGTCGGCCGTGGCCGCATCACTGCTCGCCAGATCGAAGCCGCTCGTCGTGCCATGACTCGCCACATTAAGCGTGGCGGTAAAATCTGGATTCGCGTGTTCCCAGATAAGCCAATCACTGAAAAGCCTCTTGAGGTTCGTCAGGGTAAAGGTAAGGGTAACGTTGAATATTGGGTTGCCCAAATTCAGCCCGGTAAGGTGCTGTACGAAGTGGAAGGCGTGCCCGAAGAGCTGGCGCGTGAAGCATTCGCTTTGGCAGCGGCTAAGATTCCGGTACCAACCACATTTGTTAAGCGGGTGGTGATGTAATGAAGGCTATCGAATTACGCGAAAAGTCCGTTGACGAGCTCAACGCGCAACTGCTGCAGCTGCTTGAAGAGCAATTCAAGCTGCGCATGCAGGAAAGCACCGGCCAGTTGGCGCAGACACATCTGCTGAAGCAGACTCGTCGTGAAATTGCACGCATCAAGACAGTGCTCCAAGAAAAGGCAGGTAACTAACAATGTCAGAAGCAGCAAAGAGCGCTCGTACCGCCACCGGTAAAGTTGTGAGCGACAAGATGGATAAAACCATCACTGTACTGATCGAGCGTCGTGTTAAGCACCCGATCTACGGTAAGTACATCACTCGTTCTTCCAAGATCCACGCGCATGATGAAGACAATCAGTGCAAGGCGGGAGACGTGGTAACAGTTTGTGAAACACGCCCTCTGTCTAAGAGTAAGTCTTGGACGCTGCTGCGTGTTGAAGAGACGGCTAACCAGATTTAATTTGGCCGGCGGCCTGTGTTCAAGCTTGATGCACAGTTGACTGCTTTGGAGTAAGAAATGATTCAAACAGAAAGCTATTTGGAAGTTGCAGATAACAGTGGCGCACGTCGCGTTATGTGCATCAAGGTGCTTGGCGGCTCACACCGTCGCTATGCGCGTGTCGGCGATCTGATCAAAGTCACTGTCAAAGAGGCAATTCCTCGCGGCAAAGTGAAAAAAGGTCAGGTCATGACAGCGGTTGTAGTTCGCACCAAAAAAGGTGTTCGTCGTGGCGATGGTTCGCTGATCAAGTTCGACGATAACGCCGCAGTACTGCTGAACAACAATTTGGCGCCCATCGGCACCCGTATTTTTGGGCCGGTAACCCGCGAACTGCGTGGTGAGAAGTTCATGAAGATTATCTCCCTGGCGCCCGAAGTACTGTAACGGGTACGCAGAGAGAAGACTGAGGTCAGCATAATGCGCAAGATTAAACGTGAAGACGAAGTGATCGTCTTAACCGGTAAAGACAAAGGCAAACGCGGCAAAGTACAGAAAGTACTGGATGAAAGCCGTGTGCTGGTCTCCGGCATCAATATGATCAAAAAGCACCAGCGCCCCAATCCTCAACTGGGCGTTGCAGGCGGTATCGTCGAGAAAGAGGCGCCCATCCAGGTGTCTAACGTGGCGATTTACAACCCGTCGACTAACAAGGCGGATCGGGTGGGCTTTAAGGTCGCCGAAGACGGCAGCAAAACCCGCGTATTTAAATCCAGCGGCGAAGCGATCGACGCGTAGGGGTTAGTAGAGAAATGGCACGATTAAGCGAACTGTACAACAACGAGTTGCGTGCGAAGCTCATCGAAGAGCTTGGCCTGGAAAACCCGATGGAAGTGCCCCGCATTACCAAAATCACTCTGAACATGGGTGTAGGTGAAGCGGCTGGCGACAAGAAAGTGCTTGAAGCGGCACTGGCTGACCTTGAGAAAATCAGTGGTCAAAAGCCGGTTGTTACTAAGGCGCGTAAGTCTATCGCTGGTTTCAAGATCCGCGATGGCTGGCCCATTGGTGCCAAGGTAACGCTGCGTCGTGAGCGCATGTATGAATTTTTGGATCGCCTGATCAGTGTTGCCATTCCGCGTGTTCGTGACTTCCGTGGTATCAGCCCTAAGTCATTCGACGGTCGCGGTAACTTCGCGATGGGTGTGACTGAGCAGATCATTTTCCCGGAAATCGATTACGACAAAGTAGATACGCTGCGTGGTCTGGATATCACCATTACCACTTCAGCTCGCAACGACGACGAAGGTCGTGCGCTGCTGAAAGCGTTCAACTTCCCGTTCAAAGCTTAAGGGGTTAGTGACATGGCAAAGCAGTCAATGAAAGCGCGCGAAGCTAAACGTGCTCGCGCAGTCGCCAAGTACGCCGCTAAGCGTGCTGAACTGAAAGCAATCATCGCCAGCGTTAACAGCAGTGATGAAGAAAAGTGGGACGCGCAAGTAAAACTGCAGAAGCTTCCACGTGATGCCAGTCCGATTCGTCAGCGTCGTCGCTGTCAGGTAACCGGCCGTCCGCACGGCGTTTACCGTAAGTTTGGTCTGTGCCGTAACCAACTGCGTCAAGCTGCAATGCGTGGCGATGTGCCCGGTCTGGTTAAGGCCAGCTGGTAAGTTTGAGAATTTTGCTGTCGCGCGATAAACGCGGCGATTAATGGGAGCAAAACATGAGCATGCAAGACCCTTTGGCGGATATGCTGACCCGTATTCGCAACGCTCAAATGGCCGGGAAGACCGAAGTACAAATGCCGTCTTCAAAGCTGAAAAAAGCTGTGGCTAACGTACTTGAGCAAGAAGGTTATATCAGTGCTTCGCGTGTGGACGAGAACGGCGGTAAAGCTATTCTGACCCTTGAGCTGAAGTACTTCCAAGGTAAACCGGTAATTGCAGAGATCCAGCGCGTAAGCCGCCCTGGTCTGCGCTCTTACGCAGGTAAAGATGAGCTGCCGTCTGTTCGCGCAGGCTTGGGAATTGCCATTGTCTCCACCAGCCGTGGTGTGATGACTGACCGTGCCGCACGTGCTGCAGGTGTGGGTGGCGAAGTGCTCTGCACTGTATTCTAAATCGACGGTTAGAAGAGTTTCTGAAATGTCCAGAGTAGCGAAAAGTCCAGTGACTATCCCCAAAGGGGTTGAAGTCAAACTCGGCGCCGACAGCATTGCGGTAAAAGGCAAGAATGGTTCTATGTCTATGCCTTTGCATGGGTCCGTCGATGTGAAGCAGGAAGACGGCCAGCTCGTGTTCGCTGCGCGTGAAGGTGCAAAAGACGGTTGGGCAATGGCGGGTACCACTCGTGCACTGACCAACAACATGGTAATTGGCGTTAGCGAAGGCTTTCAGCGCAAGCTGGTCCTGAACGGTGTTGGTTATCGTGCTAAAGCAAGCGGTAAGTCAGTCAATCTGGTGCTGGGTTTCTCTCACCCCATTGACTACGATCTGCCCGAAGGTGTTACGGCAGAAACTCCCAGCCAGACAGAAATTGTGCTGAGCGGGAATGACAAGCAGGTTCTCGGCAAGGTAGCTGCGGAAATCCGCGCCTTCCGTCCGCCCGAGCCCTACAAAGGTAAAGGTGTTCGCTACGATGACGAAGTCATTCGTCGTAAAGAAGCGAAGAAAAAGTAAAGGCTAGCATATGAGCGATAAGAAAGTTTCAAGATTACGTCGTGCCCGTCGTGCTCGCGCTAAGATTCGCGAATTGCGTGCGGTCCGTCTGTGCATTCATCGCACCCCGCGCCATATGTATGCGCAACTGATTGCCGCTGAAGGTGACCGCGTTCTGGCCAGTGCTTCGACACTGGACAAAGATCTGCGTGGCACTGCTACGGGTAATGTTGCAGCGGCAGCTGGCGTCGGCAAGCTGATCGCAGATCGTGCGAAAGCTGCAGGTGTTACAAAGGTTGCTTTCGACCGTAGTGGATTCCGTTTCCACGGTCGAGTAAAAGCGCTGGCAGATGCTGCCCGTGAAGGTGGATTGGAATTCTAAGGTTTAGGCGATGGCGTATAACGAGCAGAAAGACAAAGCAAACACTGAAGGCCTCCAGGAAAAACTGGTTCAGGTTAACCGTGTTGCCAAAGTGGTCAAAGGCGGTCGTATCTTCAGCTTCACCGCATTGACTGTAGTGGGTGATGGCAACGGCAAAGTCGGTTTTGGTCGCGGCAAGGCTCGTGAAGTGCCTGTCGCCATCCAGAAAGCGATGGAAGCTGCCCGCCGCAACATGGTGCAGGTAGATATCAAAGGCGACACGATCCAGTACCCTGTTAAAGGTGTGCACGGTGCGTCCAAGGTATACATGCAGCCAGCCTCTGAAGGTACGGGTGTTATCGCCGGTGGTGCGATGCGTTCGGTACTGGAGATTGCCGGTGTTCACAACGTACTGGCTAAGTGCTACGGCTCTACCAACCCAGTTAACGTAGTGCGTGCAACCATCAAAGGACTGCAAAGCATTTCTTCTCCTGAAGAAGTCGCGGCTAAGCGTGGCAAGTCAGTAGAAGAGATCCTGGACTAAGACAAGGGCAGGATTTGTTATGAGCAAGATTAAAGTTACACAGGTTCGCTCTATCGCGGGCCGCTTGAAGTCACACAAAGCCTGCGTAGCAGGACTGGGTCTGCGCCGTATCGGTCACACCGTAGAGGTGGAAGATACACCGTCGGTACGTGGCATGATCAATAAAGTTAACTATCTGGTACGTGTTGAGGGTTAAACAATGAGCGAGTTGCGTTTGAACACGCTGAGTCCCGCACCCGGCCGCGTTAAAGACGGCAAGCGGGTGGGACGCGGTATCGGTAGTGGTCTGGGTAAAACCGCTGGCCGTGGTCACAAAGGTCTGAAGTCTCGTTCCGGCGGCAGCGTTCGTCCCGGTTTCGAGGGTGGCCAAATGCCACTGCAAAAGCGTCTGCCCAAATACGGCTTCACCTCTCGTCTGGCAGCGGTGACTGCTCAGATCCGTACTTCTGAGCTGAATGCCGTTGCAGAAGATGTGATCGATCTGGATGCGCTGAAACGCGCTGACCTGATCAGCAATAACATCGAGCGCGCGAAAGTATTCCTGTCTGGTGATGTGACTAAAGCAGTGACCATCAAAGGTCTTGCTGTCACCAAAGGTGCTCGCGAAGCGATCGAAAAAGCCGGCGGTAAAGTCGAGGAATAGGGATAACCCCATGGCGAAATCCAGTCCCCTGACAACTGGAAAGCAGTCCGGACTAGGCGAGCTCATGGCTCGCCTTCGTTTTCTGTTATTGGCGATAATCGTTTATCGCATCGGTACCCATATTCCGGTGCCTGGCATTAATCCGGATCAACTCGCCGCATTGTTTAATCAGAACCAGGGCACCGTTCTTGGGCTGTTTAACATGTTTTCGGGTGGTGCTCTTGAGCGTATGAGTATTCTCGCGCTGGGTATCATGCCGTACATTTCTGCATCGATCATTATGCAGCTGATGTCGGCCGTAAGCCCGCAGCTTGAAGCGCTTAAAAAGGAAGGCGAGGCAGGACGCCGTCAAATAACGCAGTACACACGTTATTTGACCGTGGCTCTCGCACTTCTGCAGGCGACCGGGATGACCGTTGGCCTGGCTAACCAGGGTTTGGCCTTTAATGCCGACCTGAGCTTCTATTTCACCGCGGTGGTTTCATTGGTTACCGGTGCGGTGTTTATGATGTGGCTGGGTGAGCAGGTTACCGAGCGCGGTATCGGCAATGGTATTTCCATGCTGATCTTTGCGGGTATTGTGGCCGGGCTTCCATCAGCAGTAGGACAGTCCCTGGAGCAGGCGCGCCAGGGCGAGCTGAATATACTGGTGCTGCTGGCTATCCTGGTTCTGGCCATCGCCGTGATTTATCTGGTGGTATTCATCGAGCGAGGGCAGCGTCGAATTACGGTGAACTATGCTAAGCAGCAGCGCGGTAATCGGATGTATCAGGCGCAGTCGAGTCACCTGCCGCTGAAGGTGAATATGGCGGGTGTTATCCCGGCAATATTCGCCAGCTCGATTCTGCTCTTCCCTGCGTCTATCGCGCAGTGGGTCGGCCAGAGTGGTGAAGGCATGGAATGGCTTCAGGAGCTTGCTCTGGCAATCGGGCCGGGCCAGCCACTGAATATCATTCTGTTCACAGCGTTAATTGTTTTCTTCTGTTTCTTCTATACGGCGTTGATGTTCAACCCTGATGAAGTCGCAGATAACCTGAAACGTTCGGGCGCGTTTTTGCCAGGAATTCGCCCCGGTAAACAGACGGCCAATTACATCGATGGCGTGCTGACTCGCCTGACCATGTTTGGCTCGCTGTATATAGCTGGCGTGTGTTTGCTGCCGCAGTTCTTGGTGGTCATGTGGAATGTGCCGTTCTATCTCGGCGGTACATCATTGTTGATTGTTGTCGTGGTGGTGATGGATTTCATGGCCCAGGTGCAATCACACATGATGTCTCACCAGTACGATTCGGTGATGAAAAAAGCAAACCTTAAAAACTACGGTAGCGGTGCCCGCTAATCACAGCGGCGCACATTGTTTGGAGTATCGTCATGAAAGTTCGCGCTTCGGTAAAAAAGATTTGCCGCAACTGCAAAATCGTTCGTCGCAAAGGTGTCGTTCGCGTTATTTGTAGCGCGGAACCCCGCCATAAGCAGCGGCAGGGCTGAGCAAAATTTGGCCGCTGGCCTTGAAACCAAGGTCGCATGCGGATAGACTACTGCGCCTTTCGCGCGGTGGTCTGTTTGGCGGGCCAGATTTTGTCAAGCGTTAACAGTTATAGCTTTAATTGGAGTAATCTGAATGGCTCGTATCGCGGGTGTTAACATACCAGATAACAAGCACGCCGTTATTTCGTTGACTTACATCTACGGAATCGGTCGTACCACAGCTAAGCAGCTGTGTGCCGGCAATAATATCGCGGAAGATGCAAAAATCGCTGATCTTTCTGAAGATCAACTGGATTCACTGCGTAACGCCATCGCCAAGATGACTGTCGAAGGTGATCTGCGTCGTGAAGTGTCTATGAACATCAAGCGTCTGCTGGACCTCGGTTGCTACCGCGGTCTGCGTCACCGTAAAGGGCTTCCCCTGCGCGGTCAGCGTACCAAGACAAACGCGCGTACGCGTAAAGGTCCTCGCAAGCCGATCCGCAAGTAATTGCAGTCTGCAACGCGCCTTTAGTGTAGCTACACCGCTAGTGTAGTGTTGATATTAGAAGCAGGAAATTAGAATGGCTAAACCAGGCAAGCAAGCGCCTCGCAAAAAAGTCAAAAAGACTGTTGTCGATGGCGTGGCGCATATTCATGCGTCCTTCAACAATACCATCATCACCATCACAGACCGTCAGGGTAACACCCTGAGCTGGGCGACTGCCGGCGGCAGTGGCTTCCGCGGCTCTCGTAAGAGCACCCCCTTTGCAGCACAGGTTGCTGCAGAGCGCGCAGGTAACGCGGCGAAAGATTATGGTCTGAAAAATCTGGACGTAGAAGTTAAAGGACCTGGCCCTGGCCGTGAGTCTGCAGTGCGTGCGCTGAATAACTGCGGTTACAAGATCACCAATATCACAGACGTGACGCCCATCCCCCACAATGGTTGCCGTCCTCCCAAGAAACGTCGCGTGTAATTAACAGTTGAGGAATATGAAGCATGGCTAGATATCTGGGCCCAAGCTGTAAATTAGCAAGACGGGAAGGCACCGACCTGTTCCTGAAGAGCGGCGTACGTCCGCTGGACTCAAAGTGCAAGGCGGAAAACGCGCCGGGTATGCACGGTGCACGTCGCGGTCGTCTGTCTGATTACGGTGTTCAGTTGCGTGAAAAGCAAAAGGTTCGTCGTATGTACGGCGTTCTGGAAAAGCAGTTCCGTAGCTACTACAAAAAAGCGGCGAGCAAAAAAGGTGCAACCGGTGAGAACCTGCTGCAATACCTCGAGAGCCGTTTGGACAACGTGGTATACCGCATCGGTTTCGGCTCTACGCGTGCCGAATCTCGTCAGTTGGTATCTCACAAAGGCATTTTGGTGAATGGTCAAACCGTTAACGTACCGTCATACCAGGTGCAGCCGGGCGACGTCATCAGTCTGCGCGAAAAAGCGAAGAAACAACTGCGTGTTCAATCTGCACTGGCATTGGCCGCTCAGCGCGGCGATGTGTCTTGGATTGATGTTAACAGCGACAAAATGGAAGCTGTTTTCAAAAATGCACCAGACCGTAGCGACTTGTCTTCAGAGATCAACGAACAACTGATCGTTGAGCTTTACTCGAAGTAAGTTTCCTTCAGGACATTCTCACTACAGGTGACCTATGCAAAGTGCAGTGAATGAATTTTTAACACCGCGTGTGATTCAGGTCGAAGAGCTGGGCCAGACGCGCGCCAAAGTTACTCTGGAACCTCTCGAGCGCGGTTTCGGACATACTCTGGGCAACGCCCTGCGCCGTATTTTGCTGTCTTCCATGCCTGGTTGTGCGGTAACTGAAGCGGAGATCGACGGTGTACTGCATGAGTACAGCGCGATGGAAGGTGTGCAGGAAGACGTTATTGAAATCCTGCTGAACCTGAAAGAGGTCGCCGTGGTTCTACACGGTAAAGACCAAGCCGTACTCAGCCTGAGCAAGAAAGGCGAAGGCCCGGTAACAGCTGGTGATATTCACACTGACCATGAAGTGGAAATCGTCAATAAAGATCATGTCATCGCTAACCTGAATTCCGGTGGTGAGCTGAACATGCGTCTGACGATTGCCCGCGGCCGCGGCTATGTTCCCGCCGACGTGCGTAACGGTGGCGAGGAAGAAACCCGTTCTATTGGCCGTCTGCAACTGGACGCCAGCTACAGCCCGATAAGCCGCGTAAGCTATGTGGTTGAGAGCGCTCGTGTAGAACAGCGTACCGACCTGGATAAGCTGGTTCTGGATCTCGAAACCAACGGCACTATCGATCCCGAAGAAGCGATCCGTCGCGCCGCGACTATCCTGCAGCAGCAGCTGGCCGTGTTTGTCGATCTGGAAAGCGAAGGCGAGAAAGAGCCCTCTCGTGAAGAAAATGAAGTCGATCCGATTCTGCTTCGCCCGGTAGATGACCTTGAGCTGACAGTGCGCAGTGCAAACTGCCTGAAAGCCGAGAACATTTATTACATCGGTGATCTGGTTCAGCGCACTGAAGTTGAGCTGCTGAAGACGCCGAACCTGGGTAAGAAGTCTCTGACCGAAATCAAAGATGTGCTGGCGTCTCGTGGACTGTCTCTGGGCCTGCGCCTGGATAACTGGCCCCCTGCTAGCCTGAGAAACGACGACCGGGTTCTGGCGTAAGCGCCGGAATCACAGATTATTTTGCTGAGATAGCAACGTTTATTAAAGGAAAAAGCCATGCGTCATCGTCATAGCGGACGTCAACTGAACCGCAACAGCTCGCATCGCAAAGCGATGTTTCGCAACATGACGGCTTCATTGGTAGAGCACGAACTGATCAAAACGACTCTGCCAAAAGCCAAAGAGTTGCGCCGCCACGCGGAGCCCCTCATTACTTTGGCTAAAACTGACAGTGTTGCCAACCGCCGTCTGGCCTTTGCCCGTCTGCGTAGCGACGAAGCTGTTGGTAAGCTGTTCAACGAACTGGGTCCCCGTTACGCGGCGCGTCCCGGCGGTTACATCCGCATCATGAAGTGCGGGCTGCGTACTGGTGACAAAGCGCCTATGGCCTATGTTGAACTGGTTGACCGCCCGGTTGCTGACGAGGTGGAGGACGACGAAGAGTAAGTACTCTTCGCGTCTATAAAAAAGCCGGCATTGCCGGCTTTTTTTTCGTCTGCGTTTTCGTTGTGGAGTTGAGCGCTTGTTTAGCGCTGCAGCAGCGGTTTGAGAAATTGTCCGGTATGTGACTGAGCTTGTTCGGCGACGTGTTCGGGGGTCCCTTCGGCAATGATTTGTCCGCCGCCACTGCCGCCTTCGGGGCCGAGGTCGATCAGCCAGTCTGCGGTTTTGATCACGTCCAGGTTGTGTTCAATGACAACGACGGTGTTGCCGTGATCGCGCAGCCGGTGAAGAACGCTAAGCAATAGCTGAATGTCTTCAAAATGCAGGCCGGTGGTCGGCTCGTCCAAAATATAAAGGGTTTTTCCGGTGTCTCGCTTCGACAGTTCTTTGGCGAGTTTGACCCGCTGGGCTTCGCCCCCGGACAGGGTGGTGGCGGCTTGGCCTAACCGAATATAGCTCAGACCAACATCCATTAATGTTTGCAGTTTTTTGGCGATGGCTGGGACATTCTCGAAGAAGCTATTGGCATCCTCCACTGTCATTTCCAGTACTTCGTGAATATTTTTTCCCTTGTACAGAATGTCCAGTGTTTCCCGGTTATAGCGTTTGCCCTGACAGATTTCGCAAGCCACATAGATATCTGGCAAGAAGTGCATTTCCACTTTGGTGACGCCGTCTCCCTGACAGGCTTCGCAGCGACCGCCCTTCACGTTAAAGCTGAAGCGTCCCACTTTGTAACCGCGGGAGCGGGCTTCCTGTGTGCCGGCGAACAGTTCACGGATGGGCGTGAAGATCCCTGTATAGGTTGCTGGATTGGAGCGAGGCGTTCTGCCAATAGGGCTTTGGTCAATGTCGATGCACTTGTCGACGAGCTCCAGGCCCCGGATATCTGCATAGGGGGCGGGTTTGAGCGTTGTCGCGCCGTTCAGCGTGGTAGCGGCTATTGGGTAGAGGGTGTGGTTGATCAGTGTCGACTTTCCGGAGCCGGAGACGCCGGTAATGCAGGTCATCAATCCGAGCGGGATGTTCAGGTTCACGTCTTGCAGGTTATTACCGATTGCGCCTTCCAGGTGAAGGTAGCGCTTCGGATCCGGCTGGTGGCGTTGCTCCGGGAGAGCGATGGCGCGACGCCCGCTGAGGTAGTCTCCGGTGAGAGAGTTTTTGTTGTTGAGAATGGCGTCGAGGTCGCCCTCGGCGACAACCTGGCCGCCGTGGACACCGGCGCGTGGGCCGATGTCGATAATGTGGTCGGCTGTGCGAATTGCATCCTCGTCGTGTTCCACCACAATCACCGTATTGCCGATATCCCGAAGGTGACGGAGCGTATTGAGCAGTCGCTCGTTATCGCGTTGATGCAGCCCTATGGAGGGTTCGTCGAGAATGTACATCACGCCGACCAGTCCGGCGCCAATTTGGCTGGCGAGACGGATGCGTTGCGCTTCGCCGCCGGACAGTGTGTCGGCACTGCGGCTGAGGCTGAGATAGTTGAGGCCAACGTCGACGAGGAAGCGCAGGCGATCATTAATTTCCTTGAGAATTTTTTCAGCGATCTGTGCGCGGCGACCTGTCAGTGCCAGCTCGCTGAAATATTGCTGTGCTTTGCCGACCGGCATTTCCGTAATATCTGGCAGCGTGTTGTCGTCGATGAACACATGCCGCGCTTCGCGGCGCAGGCGAGTCCCCTTGCAGTCAGGGCAGGAGTGGGTGCTGAGATACTTGGCGAGTTCTTCGCGCACCGTCTGGGACTCGGTATCGCGGTAGCGCCGTTCCATGTTGGGGATGACGCCCTCAAAGCGATGCTTTCTTTGGAAGCTGTCGCCCCTGTCATTGATGTAGGTGAAACTGATTTCTTCGTCACCGCTGCCGTGAAGAATGGCTTTCTGATGCGCTTTTGACAGTTCTTCGAAGGGGGCGTCAATGTCGAAGCCGTAGTGATCGGCAAGCGATTGCAGCATGTGAAAATAGTAAACGCTGCGGCGATCCCAGCCGCGGATCGCACCAGTAGACAGGCTGGCCTCGGGGTGCTGGACGATCATTGCTTCATCGAAATACTGGCGGATGCCGAGCCCGTCGCAGCTGCCGCAGGCGCCTTGGGGGCTGTTAAAGGAGAACAGTCGCGGTTCGAGCTCGCTGAGGCTGTAGCCACAGTGAGGGCAGGCAAACTTGGCAGAAAAGTTCAGTTCGGGAGCGTCGGGTGCATCCATGTCGGCAATGCTGGCGATGCCGTCGCTTAGCTCAAGCGCCGTTTCGAAGGACTCAGCCAGTCGTTGGGCGAGATCATCTCTTACCTTGAAGCGGTCGACGACCACGTCGATGCTGTGCTTCTTCTTTTTGTCCAGCTCTGGCGCGTCGTCCAGGTCTACGACAATGCTGTCTATGCGCGCCCTGACGAAGCCCTGGCTGCGCAGTTTGTCGAGCACGTGGAGATGTTCGCCTTTGCGATTTTTTATGACGGGGGCGAGCAGCATCAGCTTGCTGCCTTCCGGTTGTGCCAGAACTGTGTCGACCATTTGGCTGACGGTTTGGGCGGCGAGTGGCGCGTCGTGGTCTGGGCAGCGCGGCTCGCCAACACGTGCGAAGAGCAGTCGGAGGTAGTCGTATATCTCGGTAATCGTTCCGACGGTAGAGCGCGGGTTGTGTGACGTCGACTTCTGCTCAATGGAAATAGCTGGCGAGAGCCCGTCGATATGGTCGACATCCGGCTTTTCCATCATTGACAGAAACTGCCTGGCGTAGGTCGACAGGGATTCCACATAGCGCCGCTGGCCTTCTGCGTATAGCGTATCGAAGGCGAGCGAAGATTTTCCCGAGCCGGATAAGCCGGTGATGACCACCAGTTTGTCGCGGGGGATTTCCAGGTCGATGTTTTTCAGATTGTGGGTGCGAGCCCCGCGAACGATAATCCGATCCATTGATAATCCCGTCTGGATAAACGGCCCATTATACGGGCCTGTTTGAAGGGGGCGCAAAGTCCAAAGCGGCTTATTGCTACGGTTTTTTAGCCCGTCCTGAACTGATAGACTACGGGCCGGATTAACTTCTCGATTCAGGACAACTCCACTTTTGAATCCCCCTTCGTCGATGTCTGCGCTTGAGCGTCGTGCTGTTGCCGCCTTGGCCTGTCTGTATGTATTCCGCATGCTGGGCTTGTTTATGCTGCTGCCCGTATTGCCGCTGTACGCCGCTGACTACGCCTTGAGTACGCCGGTGCTGGTTGGCTTGGCGCTCGGGATCTATGGTCTGGGGCAGGCGCTGCTACAAATCCCGTTGGGTATGCTGTCTGACCGTGTCGGTCGCAAGCCGGTCATCATCGGTGGCTTGCTGCTGTTTGCCGCCGGCGGTCTGCTGGCAGCGTCGGCGGAGTCAATTTTTACTGTGATCCTGGGGCGCTTGTTGCAGGGAGCTGGAGCTATTGCCAGTACCCTCACCGCGACTGTTGCCGACTTGACCCGAGAGCAGCATCGCAGCAAGGCGATGGCGGTAATCGGCATGAGTATCGGTGTCTCGTTCGGGATAGCGATGGTCATTGGTCCCGGAATCGCTTCGGTAGCGGGAATTTCCGGATTGTTTTTGGTTACGGCTGCGCTCGCCGGGGTTGGTGTGGTGATCACCTTGACGCTGATCCCGTCGCCGCAGGTGCAGTTGCGTGATCCGAGAAGCCAGCCCCTGGCGGGTATGCTGATAAGGTGCTTGCAGACGCCGGACCTGATGCGGTTGAACATCGGGGTGTTTGTACTGCATGCCGCCATGATGGCGCTGTTTCTGATTATCCCCGGCAGGCTGCAGGACCTCGGCATGGTTCCCGAGCATCACTGGTATATGTATCTCCCCGTGATGGCTGGTGCCTTTGTATTAATGGTGCCGGGCATTATTCTGGCAGAGACGCGCCAATGGCATACCCGCATGCTGCGTATCGCCATCATCTTACTGATTCTGATTGAGCTGGCGGCGGCCGTCATGCCGACAACGCTGCTGACGGTCACGGTTGTCCTGTTGATATTCTTCACGGGGTTCAACTACCTCGAGGCCTCGCTGCCTGCCTTGCTGAGTCGCATTGCTTATGCCGGAGGTAAGGGTACGGCGATGGGGGTTTTTGCCAGCTTTCAATTCCTCGGGGCTTTTTGTGGCGGTGCACTGGGCGGTTGGCTGCTGGGCCACTGGGGCGAAGCAGCGGTCTTTCTTGCGGCGGCGCTGGCGGCGGTGGTCTGGTTGTTATGCACCCGACACATGGCGCTGCCTGCGCGTAATATCAGCCTGAGCTTGCGCTGGCACAGCGGGGAGTGGACGGCGGATCGACTCAAAAGTGAAGTTCTCGCTTTACCCGGAGCCATGGATATGACGGTTTTCGAACTGCAGTCGCAAGCCTATTTGCGCGTTGAACAGGGCTTCGATACCAAGCTCTTGCCAGCCGGAATCGACGTGCACGAGTAATGACGCCTTCGGCCTCTATCCGGTATAGTGAGTTTTCGTCGCAGGGCTTGAACAGCAGACAAATAACAGGAGACAGCGCATGGCGCGTGGGATAAACAAAGTAATCTTGGTCGGAAATCTGGGGCAGGACCCCGAAACCCGATACATGCCCTCGGGTGGCGCGGTCACCAACGTTACGCTTGCTACCAGTGAAAGCTGGAAGGACAAGCAGACCGGTCAGCCCCAGGAGCGTACCGAGTGGCACCGCGTGGTGTTTTTCAACCGTTTGGCTGAGATCGCGGGTGAATACCTGAAGAAAGGTTCCAAGGTTTACGTGGAAGGCTCGCTGCGCACCCGCAAATGGCAGGATCAAAGTGGCCAGGATCGTTATACCACCGAGATCGTTGCGGCCGAGATGCAAATGCTCGACAGCCGCGGTGGCGGTGGTATGGGCGGCGGCTATGGCGATGACAGTTATAATCAGGCGCCGGCTCCACAGCAGCAACGCCGTCAGGCACCTCCGCAGGCTCAACAGCGCCCAGCACCTCAGCAGGCGCCTGCAGCACAGCCGCCGGCCGGTGGCTTTGACGATTTCGACGACGACATCCCGTTTTAATTCATGTTTACGCATAGCCTTTCTCTGTGCGTAGTGCTTAGCGGTCGCCTACGAGAATCGCTTCTTCCGTTTACACGAGGGTGTTAAGTGAGCGTTCTGTTGTTGTGCGAAGATCGCACGCTCGCCACTGCGCTGGATAGTCAACTGAGTTCACGGGGGAGAGCGCTGAAGCGGCTCTCCGCCGATGAGCTGCTCGCCGACCCGGCGTTGGCCGATGGCGCCATCCTTATCAATGCTCTGTTGATACCCGGTGAGGCGGTTGGCCCCAGTCTGCCGCTGGTTCAGAAGAATCTCCTGTCATTGCTGGCGTCGCGGTTGCAATGCTATATCGCGCTCAGCGATGCCCGGGTGCTGGAGGGCTTGGATGCCGACACAGCGCTGACCGAAAATGTAACCCCCGCAGCCATGACCGTTGAGGCTCAGCGACTGGCAGAGATGGAAGAGGGGCTGTTGTCGGCCCCCTGCCAGTCACTGGTCTTGCGAGCAGGCCCGTTGATCGCTTCTTCGGGAGAGAATTTTCTGGCCGCTTTACTCGAGAGCCTGATGGCCGGCGAGGTTGTCGGCTTGCGCAATGCAGGACAGAGCTGTCCTACGCCGGTCAGTGATCTGGCGCGCGTATTGTCTGCCATGGTCGACCAGTTAACCTGCGGTGCGCCCTGTCGCGGAATTTACCATTACCAGAGCAGTGGCAGTTGCAGCGCCTACGCCTTTGCTGAAATCGCCTATGCCCACGCCAGTCAGTACCTGGCCAATGCCCCCGACATTGTCGAGGATCCGCGCGGCTGGGACTGGCCCGCTGAATTGCCGGTGTTGCAGTGTGAACGCCTGCTGAGAAATTTTGGTATCAAGCAGTTGCCGTGGCGGGCATGGCTGCCCAAATTAATAAAAAGTCTTTGTGAGGACGCGTCGAATGAGTGCCTCTGATATCTTGATACCCCTGAAGCTCGCCGTGTTGACGGTGTCGGATACCCGCGACGAGTCGAGCGACAGCTCGGGCGCCTATCTGGTCGAGTCATTGCAGGAAGCAGGGCATACCCTGACTGATAAGCAGATCGTCAAAGATGATATCTACCAGATACGCGCGGTTATCTCGGCCTGGATCGCTAGCCCGCAGGTTGACGCTGTGCTGGTTACCGGTGGCACCGGATTTTCCGGGCGGGATTCCACCCCTGAGGCTGTTTCGGTACTGTTTGACAAGCAGATTGAGGGCTTTGGTGAAGTCTTTCGCGCAGTCTCCTACACCGAGATTGGCTCCTCAACCCTACAGTCGCGTGCGCTGGCTGGGTTTGCCAACAATACGGTCATTTTCTGTATGCCAGGCTCTACCGGCGCTTGTCGCACAGCCTGGACATCGCTGATCCGCGAGCAGCTCGACAGCCGCCACCGGCCCTGCAACTTTGTCGGGGTACTGAATACCCGGGCGCACAATTAGTATGGCACTACTGGAGGATGTCGGCACCGTTCAGCAGCGGTTGCTGAGCGATGCGTCACTGCTCTCGACGGAGCCTTGCTCGATTGCCGAGGCGGCCGGGCGCATTCTGCGTGAAGATATCCCTGCCCCCTTGGACGTTCCTCCTCATGACAATAGTGCCATGGACGGATATGCCGTGCGGCGGGCGGACCTGCTCGACGGTCGTCCGCTGCCTGTCAGTCAGCGCGTTCCTGCCGGCGCCGCCCCGGAGGCGCTGATGCCGGGCACCGCGGCACGTATCTTCACTGGCGCGGTGATTCCTCCGGGGGCAGACTGTGTGTTGGCTCAAGAGGATTGCTGGCTGGAGGATGAGCAGCTTTGTACCGACCTCCGCCCTGTGGCTGCCCAGCATATTCGCCCCAGGGGCCAAGATATTCGCCGCGGGCAGTCGCTCCTCTCGGCGGGCAAGCGTCTAAGCTCTGTCGATGTGGGGCTGTTGGCATCGGTGGGTATTGCTGAGTGTCGAGTGTCGCGACCGATTCGCGTCGCGCTGCTGTCGACTGGCGATGAGTTGCGATCTCCCGGTGAGCCGCTGGCTGCCGGGCAAATCTACAACAGTAATCGCCCGATGCTGTCCTCGTTGCTGCGATCAATGGGCTGCGAGGTCCGGGATATGGGGCTGGTCGCAGACAGTGCTGAGGCAACGGCCAGTGCGCTGACGAGCGCGGCCCGCGATGCGGATCTGGTGCTGAGTACCGGTGGTGTCTCCGTGGGCGAAGAAGACCATGTGAAGGCGCAGGTCGAAAAGCTCGGCGCGCTGAAAGTCTGGCGGCTGGCCATCAAACCCGGTAAGCCACTGGCCTATGGCGATATTCACGGTGTGCCGTTTTTCGGTTTGCCGGGCAACCCGGTATCCAGCTTCGTCACCTTCTGTCTACTGGTTCGCCCCTATTTGCTGGCGATGCAGGGCTATGCTTCCCCCCTGCCGCAAACGCGTATTGCCGAGGCAGACTTTGACTGGCCGAAGGCCGGCAGCCGTCAGGAATACCTGCGTGTGACGGTATCGGAGCGGGACGGCAGTCCTCGTCTCAGCCTGTTTCCTCAACAGAGCTCTGGCGCGCTGACGTCGGTGGCCTACAGCAATGCGCTGGCGATAATACCTATCGGTACGACGCTAAGTCGGGGCGATCGGGTCGACTATATTCCCTTCGCAGAACTCGGGGTGGAGTAGTCAGCGTTGCTCGAATGATCGTGCACAAAAAAAGCCCGCTAAGTAGCGGGCTTTTTGTTTCTCTGCCTTGCGGTCAGTCTGTGTAGCGTTTGAACACCAGGCTGGCATTGGTGCCGCCAAAGCCAAAGCTGTTCGACATGACGGTATTGAGCTGCACATTCTCGCGCTTCTCAGTGGCAATGGGGATTCCGGCAGCCTCGCTGTCCAGCTCCTCAATATTTGCTGAGGCGGCAATGAAATTGTGTTGCATCATCAGCAGCGAGAAGATGGCTTCTTGGACACCTGTTGCGCCCAGAGAGTGCCCGGCTAGCGACTTGGTTGAACCGATAACCGGAATAGGCTGCTCGCCATAGGCTTGCTTAATGGCTTTCAGCTCCTGCATGTCGCCTGCGGGGGTCGAGGTGCCGTGGGAGTTGATGTAGTCAACATCGCTGTTAACGCCTTGCAGAGCTAAGCGCATGCAGCGTGCTGCGCCCTCGCCGCTCGGCGCGACCATATCATAGCCGTCTGAGGTGGCGCCGTAGCCGACCAGTTCGCCGTAAATTTTTGCACCGCGGGCCTTGGCGTGTTCCAGCTCTTCCAGAACGACCATGCCCGCACCGCCGGCGATGACAAAACCATCGCGATTGGCGTCGTAGGGCCGGGAGGCTTGTTCCGGCGAGTCATTGTACTTGGTCGACAGGGCGCCCATGGCGTCGAACAGGCAGCTCAGTGTCCAGTGTTCCTCTTCGCCACCCCCGGCGAAGATAATGTCTTGCTTGCCAAGCTGGATCAGCTCAGCGGCATTGCCGATACAGTGTGCGCTGGTGGCGCAGGCGGAAGAAATCGAGTAGTTGACCCCTTTGATCTTGAACGGTGTTGCCAAGCAGGCGGAAACGGTACTGCCCATGGTTTGGGTAACACGGTAGGGGCCGACGCGTTTTACGCCGCGTTCGCGGACGATATCGGCGGATTCAATCAGGTTGGCCGATGAGGCGCCGCCGCTGCCAGCGATAATGCCGGTGCGCTCATTATCGAGGTCTTTCTCTTCCAGCCCGGCATCACTGATGGCTTCTTGCATGGCGACATAGGCGAAGGCTGCCGCGTCGCCCATAAAGCGCAGTTGTTTGCGGTCGATATGCTCTTTCAGGTCCAGGTCGCGAATCGAGCCAGAGATCTGGCTGCGAAAGCCCATTTCCTTATAGGTCTCGTTGGCGCGAATACCGGAGCTGCCGTTTTGCAGTGACGAGAGGGCCTGGCTGATATCATTGCCGATGCTGGAGACGATACCCATCCCGGTTACAACAACACGTTTCATGTTTACCTCGTTATTGTCCTGTGTTCAGTTCTATGAGTGTTGTACTGCGGCCTGCGACTCAGGCGAAGTTGGCGTCGTCCTTGAACAGGCCAACCCGCAGATCCTTGGCGGTGTAGATCACTTTGCCGTCGACAGCGACTTCGCCATCGGCGATACCCATGACCAGCTTACGCTCGATCAGGCGCTTAAAGTTCAAAGTGTAAGTGACCAGCTTGGTATCCGGAAGAATTTGTCCGGTGAACTTGATTTCACCCGCGCCGAGTGCGCGCCCCTTGCCGCCATTGCCACGCCAGCCGAGAAAAAAACCGACCAGCTGCCACATGGCATCCAGGCCGAGGCAGCCGGGCATAACGGGGTCATCGATAAAGTGGCAGTCGAAGAACCAGAGGTCCGGATGGATATCCAGTTCGGCCACCAGCTGACCCTTGCCGTACTCGCCGCCCTCGCCGCTGATATGGGTGATGCGGTCTAGCATCAGCATGTTGTCGACGGGCAGTCGCGGGTTGCCGGGGCCGAAAAGGCGGCCGTGTCCGCAGTCGATGAGTTCTTCTTTGGTAAAGCTGTTTTTATGGGTAAGAGACATGAGAAATAAGACTTTTCAGTGAGAAAACAGTTGCGCGCATAGTAGCATAAGGCCCGTTCGAGCACACAAAAATGTCAACATTGGCCCAAAGATTGCTGTCACAAATTGGTAAGCCGCGCACATTAGACTGTGCGGCGATTGCGCATTCCCAGTTGTGCTGGGAGAATTCACGCGTGGGGCTCACTATGGATTGAGTCGCTTATCACAACAACAGGATTGACTATGATTAGAAAATGCCTCTTCCCGGTTGCCGGCTATGGCACCCGCTTCTTGCCAGCTACAAAATCAATGCCCAAAGAAATGCTGCCGATCGTGAACAAGCCGTTGGTGCAGTACGGGGTTGAAGAATCTATTGAAGCTGGGCTGAACCAAATCGCGTTGGTAACCGGGCGTGGCAAACGGGCAATTGCTGATCATTTTGATATTAGCTTCGAACTGGAAAACCAGATTGCCGGCACCAGCAAAGAGTCCTACCTGACCAGCATCCGCAAGGTGTTGAGTGAGGGCACGTTCATGATGACCCGCCAGCGCGAGATGAAGGGCTTGGGGCATGCCATTTTGACGGGCGAGTGTCTCGTCGGTAACGAGGCCTTCGGCGTAATCCTGTCTGACGACTTGTGTGTGAACCCCGGCGACGACGGTGTCATGACGCAAATGGTGAAGCTCTACAACCAGTTTCGCTGCAGCATTGTCGCCATTCAGGAAGTCCCGATGGAGAACATCGAAAAGTACGGTGTCATTGCCGGCGATGACATGGGGAATGGTCTGTTCCGAGTGAAAGACATGGTTGAGAAGCCCAAGCCGGAAGATGCGCCGAGTAATTTGGCGGTGATTGGTCGCTATATTCTGACCCCGGATATTTTTGACATTATTCGTGACACGCCCCCCGGTAAAAATGGAGAAATTCAGCTCACCGATGCCCTGATGACGCAGGCGCAGAACGGTTGTGTGCTGGCTTACAAATTCCGCGGACGCCGCTTTGACTGTGGCAGTGTGCCTGGCTTTATCGAGGCCACTAACTACGTTTACGAGAATGTTTACGAAGACGGTCAGGGCTGAGGTACTTATGCAGGAATTAAGCTGTTTTAAAGCCTACGATGTGCGTGGGCGTATTCCCGACCAGTTGAATGAAGACATTGCATACCGTATCGGTCGCGCCTTCGCGGAGGTGATTCAGCCGAAAAAGGTCGTAGTGGGGCACGATATTCGCCTTAGCAGTGAAGCCATCAAAGGCGCGCTGAGTGACGGTCTGCGTGACGCGGGGGTAGATGTTTATGATATCGGCCTTTGCGGGACCGAGGAAATTTACTTCGCGACGTCCCACGCCGACATGGATGGCGGCATTGCTGTTACTGCGAGCCACAACCCCAAAGACTACAATGGCATGAAATTCGTGCGCGAGGGCTCCAAGCCCATTAGTGGTGATACGGGTCTGCTGGATATCAAAGCACTGGCCGAGCGCAATACGTTTGCGGCGCCGGCTGCTGAGCGCGGTAAGCTGGAAGCGTTGGATACCAGTGCGGCCTACGTTGAACATTTGCTCGGCTATGTGGATGTGTCGTCGCTGAAGCCCCTGAAGATTGTGGTTAACGCCGGTAATGGCGGGGCGGGGCGTGTTGTTGATTTGCTCGAACCGCATCTGCCTTTCGAATTTATTCGTGTCCATCATGAGGCGGATGGCAACTTCCCTAACGGTGTTCCCAATCCCCTGTTGGTGGAAAACCGCCAGCCAACGATCGATGCAATTAAAGCCAATAGTGCCGACGTGGGGATCGCTTGGGATGGTGACTTCGACCGCTGTTTCTTCTTTGACGAGACTGGCGATTTTATCGAAGGCTACTATGTGGTGGGTCTGCTGGCAGAAACCTTCCTGTTGAACTCTCCCGGAGAGAAGGTCGTTCACGACCCTCGCCTGACGTGGAACACCATTGATATCGTGCAGGCCAGCGGTGGCGAGGCGGTGCAGAGCAAAACGGGCCACGCCTTCATCAAAGAGCGTATGCGCAAGGAAAATGCGGTGTACGGTGGCGAGATGAGTGCCCACCATTACTTCCGCGACTTTGCTTACTGCGACAGTGGCATGATCCCCTGGCTGCTGGTTACGCAATTGATGTCGGTGAAATCGGCATCGCTGTCTTCACTGGTGGAGGAGCGCGTAGCCAAGTTCCCATGTAGCGGTGAGATCAACCGTGAGGTGAGTGACGCCAAGACCAGCATTGCGGCTATTGAGGCGCGTTACGCCGATGCCGCAATTGCCGTGGATCATACCGACGGGCTCAGCATGAGTTTTGATGGCTGGCGTTTCAATGTGCGTATGTCCAACACCGAGCCTGTGGTTCGGCTCAATGTGGAAAGCGACGGTGATGTGGGCTTGATGCAGGGCAAGACCGAAGAGCTGCTGGCGCAACTCTGAGTCTGTCGAAGTTGTAAATAAAAAGCCGGCAGCGTGAAGGCGCTGCCGGCTTTTTATTTGAGGTCGGCGTGGGCGTTACTTCAGGGCACGGCGCGCGCGCGCAAGCAGTTGCTCGGTTGAGCTGTCCAGTTCGCCGCTCGATTCACCGTTCAAGGCTCCTAGTAGCTGGCGACTGATCTCTTTGCCAAGCTCGACGCCCCACTGGTCGAAGGGGTTGATATTCCACAAGAAGCTGGCACAGATCAGGCGATATTCGTACAGCGCTACCAGTGCGCCCAGTGCGCGAGGTGTAAGAGAGTCTATGAGAATGGTTGTGCTGGGTCGGTTGCCGGGCATGGCTTTGTGGCGAGCCAGTTCCGCGGCGGTATTTGACTCTTCTCCGGCGGCAATCAGTTCCCGCTCAATTGCCGCTGCACTTTTGCCGTTCATCAGTGCCAGACTTTGCGCGAAGCAGTTTGCCAGTAAGGCCTGCTGTTGTTCCGCAAGAGGCTGCTCGGTCTGCAGAACCGCGATAAAGTCGCAGGGAATAACGTCGCTGCCCTGATGTAATAGCTGATGGAAGGAGTGTTGCCCGTTGGTGCCTTCACTTCCCCAGATTACGCCTCCACTGGGGCGCTGAATGTCGTGGCCCTCGCGGTCAACGGATTTTCCTGCGCTTTCCATGAACAGTTGTTGCAGGTAGTCCGGAAGCTCTTTCAGGCGATGGCAGTAGGGTAAAACAGTTTGTGAGCTGAAGCCCCAGTAGTCCCGATACCAGACGTCCAGTAGGGCGAGGGTGGCGGGTATATTGGCGTCCATCGGGCTGTTTGCCACGTGTTCGTCGACCTCGAAGCCGCCACGAAGAATGTCGCAGAATGTTGCCCATCCATAGTTTGCGGCGACGGCCAGGCCAAACCCCGACCAGACAGAAAAGCGCCCGCCGACCCACTCTGGAACCGACAGAATGCGCTCCTGAGGAACGTCCAGTGCGGAGGCGGAGGCGGGTTTTGAGGTAACGGCAATAAAGTGATCATGAATCTCTTTGCCGGGCAGAGCTTGTTGCAGCCATTCTCTGGCTGCGGCTGCATTGGCGAGCGTTTCCTGTGTGCCGAAGGACTTGGAAGCGATGATAAACAGGGTGCTCTCGGGTGGCAGGGTGGCGAGAAGTTGTGCGGCGCAGCTCGGGTCGATATTGGCGAGAAAGTGGACGCTGAAGGCGCTTTTACAGTGTTCCTGCAAGGCTTCTGTAAACAGGCGCGGGCCAAAATCCGAGCCGCCAATGCCGATATTGACAATATGTGTAAACGACGCGCCTGTCGCGCTCTTGGTTTCTCCGCTGCGCAGTCCCTCTGCCAGTTGTTCCATGTGGCGGTACATGGTGTCGATCGCGGGGTCATCGCAGGCGGCTTCGCCTGCCCAGCCCCGCAGTGAGCGGTAATTGGCGCTGCGACCCTCGGTATTGTTCGCTGCCTCGTTTTGGTGCATTGCTGTCAGCTTTTCGCTGAGCCCCTGTGCGGACGCCAGGGCCTGCAGTGTTCGCATGATTTCGTCGCTGAGGTGCTGCTTGCTGAAGTCGATAAACAGCGGGCCGAGTTCCTGGCTAAATCGCTTGGCGCGATCTTTATCGTCGGCGAAGCGTTGGCTCAGCGGGATCGATGCTTGTGTTTTCTGCAGTTCGGCAAGGGCTTGCCATACCACGTTTTGCTGGTTGCCGTTCGGCAAGTTAGATACCACGTGTCCTCTCCTGATTCGTCCTTGGGCAGGTGCTGCGTTTGGCTTGGCAGAACAATGCCGCGCCAAGCATAACGCAAAATGTGTACCGTTCTGTGATCGTGGCGGCAGCTTTTAGCTTCGGCGCTCCAGTGCGAGGTCGATAAGGGCTGCCATGGCGTCGCGGTACTCAGAGGGGGGGAGTTTGCTTAGCGCTGTCTTGGCGAGGTCGCTGTAGTGGCGTGCACGCTCTCGGCAATAATCCAGCGCGCCGCTGCCTTGAACAAGGGCGACAATGTCGTTGAGCTGCTCGGCAGACTTATTGGAGATAGCGTTTTCGACCAATTTCCGCTGTTCGGCAGAGCCGTTATTCAGCACGTAAATCAGCGGTAGTGTCGGTTTGCCTTCGGCCAGGTCGTCGCCAACGTTTTTGCCGGTTTCCGCGGGATCGCCTTCATAGTCGAGAATGTCGTCCACAACCTGGAAGGCAATGCCCAGATTCAATCCGTAATCGTAAAGGGCTTGTCGCTGTTCGTCGGAATCGGAAAGCAGGGCGGATCCGGCGCAAGCGGCTGCGAAAAGTACGGCAGTTTTGCTGTGGATCACCTGGAAGTAGGTGGCTTCGTCGGTGTCGGCATTGCCCGCTCGGCTGAGCTGCAGGACTTCGCCTTCGGCCACGGTATTGGTGGTATCCGACAGCAGCGCCATCAACGGCATATTGCCAATGGCGACCAGTACCTGAAATGCACGTGAATAAAGGAAGTCGCCAACCAGTACGCTGGGGGCGTTGCCGAACTCGGCATTCGCGGTGGGGCGTCCCCGGCGCAAGGCGGACAGGTCGACAACATCGTCGTGCAGCAGCGTAGCGGTATGAATGAACTCGATAACCGCCGCGAGGCGGATATGGTCGTGCCGGATCTCGCCCAGTGACCCCGCACTCAGCAGGCTGAGCAATGGGCGCAGGCGCTTGCCGCCCGCCTCGATAATATAGTGGCCGATGTTTTCAACCAGAGTAACTCTGGAGTGCAATTGCTCGACGATGAAGTCGTTGACCGACGCAAACTCACCGTCGACGACCTGGCGGATGTGCTGCATGAATTCTGGACTTGAGGCGGTGGAATCGGCTGGCATCGTAGGGTTGGGGGCGGAGCCTGTCAAGCCGCTGGCCCATTAAGGGATAAAGGCCTTGTGTTTGTGGCGCATCCTCAGTAAAATTCGCGCCCCTGAAAGCAAAACCGGCTGCGGTAGCTGTTTGCAACAACTTGCAACAACGGCTTCGGTGGTTTCGGTGCCTGGACTTGTCCCGCCAGCGTCAGTTGGTGGCCAAACACACAAATGCATTGCAAGCAGGCTCTTGGAGAAAATGCTCATGTACGCAGTTATTGAAAGTGGTGGTAAGCAACACCGCGTTGTTGAGGGTGAAACCCTCAAGCTGGAAAAAATTGAAGTCGCTACTGGTGAAACCGTTACCTTCGACAAGGTGCTCATGGTTAAGAGTGGCGAAGAACTGAAAATTGGTGCCCCCTACGTTGAGGGTGGCAAAGTGACTGCAGAGGTTGTTTCTCAGGGCCGTCACGACAAGGTGAAAATTGTTAAGTTTCGCCGTCGCAAGCACAGCATGAAACAGGCCGGTCACCGCCAGTGGTTCACCGAAGTGAAAATCACTGGTATCAGCGGCTAAGGATTCGAGGAGAAACTCATGGCTCACAAGAAAGCTGGTGGTAGTACCCGTAACGGGCGCGATTCCGAAAGTAAACGCCTTGGCGTCAAGCGCTACGGCGGTCAGCAAGTTAGCGCGGGCAGCATCATCGTTCGCCAGCGCGGCACCAAATTCCACGCGGGTGAGAACGTAGGTTGTGGCACCGACCACACCCTGTTCGCGAAAGCCGACGGCGTAGTGAAGTTCGAAGTGAAGGGCCCGAAAAACCGCAAATACGTCAGCATCGTCGCTGCCTGATTGTCGGTCTTCCGGTTCGCAAAGCCCTGTCGGTTGACGGGGCTTTTTTGTTTCTGTACACAGCGTTAATGGCGTTTTCAGGCGCTCACTGAGGTCAAGCGGTTATGAAATTTGTCGATGAAGCGGTTATCCGCGTCGCCGCGGGGCGCGGAGGCAACGGGTGCCTGAGTTTTCGCCGTGAAAAATACATCCCCAAAGGCGGCCCTGATGGCGGTGATGGCGGCGATGGCGGCAGCGTGATTTTGCGTGCTGACGATGCGGCCAACACACTGGTGGACTATCGCTTCGTCAAGCACTATCAGGCGCAGTCGGGCGAGCCGGGGCGCGGTGGCAACTGTCGCGGGAAAAGCGGCGAGGATCTGCTGTTGGTGGTGCCAGTGGGGACGACCATTATCGACGAGGATACCCGCGAAGTGCTGGGAGACCTGGTCTCGGCAGGTGATGAACTCAAGGTGGCTCAGGGCGGTTTTCACGGCCTGGGTAATACCCGCTTCAAGTCCAGTACCAATCGTGCCCCCCGTCAGTTTACTCGCGGCAGCGACGGTGAGCAGCGCACCTTGCGCCTGGAGCTGAAGGTGTTGGCAGATGTGGGACTGCTGGGCATGCCCAATGCCGGTAAGTCGACCTTCATTCGCGCGGTGTCGGCGGCCAAGCCCAAGGTGGCGGATTACCCCTTTACCACGCTCGTGCCAAATCTCGGTGTGGTGCGTGTTCAGGCGCACCGGAGCTTTGTGGTGGCCGATATTCCTGGTTTGGTCGAAGGGGCGGCCGAGGGTGCAGGTCTGGGGATTCGTTTCCTCAAACACTTAACGCGTACTCGCCTGTTGCTGCATATTGTCGATATGGCGCCTTACGACGGCAGTATGCCTGAAGAGGCTGTGGAGATTATCGCCGAAGAGCTGGAGCGCTTTAGCCCCATTTTGGCCGGGCGCGAGCGCTGGTTGGTGCTGAATAAAGTGGACCTGCTGCCTGAAGAAGAGCGCGATGCGCGTTGTCAGGCGCTGGTCGATAATCTCAGTTGGGCGGGGCCGGTTTATAAGGTGGCAGCTATCTCTGCCACGAATACCGAGCGCCTTTGTCAGGACATTTTGACTTTTGTCGAGGCGGAGCAGCAGCGATTGGCTGACGACCCCGAGGCGGCCGAGGAAGAGAATCGCTTGCAGGAGGCGATGCAGCAGGAGGCGCGCGATCGTATTGCGGCGCTGCATGCTGAGCGCCGCGCGCGTCGCCTGGGTGGCGATGACGACGATAGCGATGACGATGATTTCGATGTTGAAGTGGTGTACCAACCTTAAGGCGGATTAGCGTGACAGACAGTCGTCAGCGCCTCGCGGCTGCGCGGCGTATCGTGGTGAAAATCGGATCGGCATTGTTGACCAATGATGGTCAGGGGCTGCATGTCGAGGGGCTGGATGGCTGGGTCGCTCAATTGGCAGCGCTGCGCCAGCGTGGTTGTGAGATTGTGCTGGTATCGTCGGGGGCGGTCGCCGAGGGGATGACGCGGCTTGGCTGGACAAGTAGGCCGGAAGAACTGCATCAATTACAGGCGGCGGCAGCCGTGGGCCAGATGGGGCTGGTGCAGGCCTACGAAACGCGCTTCCGTAAACACGGCCTGCATACCGCACAGATCCTGCTCGGCCACGATGATATTTCCGCGCGCGATCGCTATCTGAATGCGCGCAATACCCTGCTTACTCTGCTTGATTTGTCAGTGCTGCCTATCGTGAATGAGAACGACAGCGTGGTGACGGATGAAATCCGTTTTGGCGATAACGATACCCTGGCTGCGCTGGTGGCCGGCCTGATCGATGCAGATGCACTGATCATTCTCACAGACCAGAAAGGCTTGTTTAGCAGTGATCCGCGCCATGATCCAAATGCGGAGTTGGTGGTCGAGGCCGATGCGGTGGACGGCAAGCTTGATGCCATGGTGGGAGGCAGTGCGGGTAGTCTCGGTCGCGGCGGTATGCAGACTAAATTGCGTGCGGCGCGGCTGGCGGCGCGAGCGGGTGCGGATACGCTGATTGTCGGCGGTCGCGAGCCGGATGTGCTGACTCGCGTGATGGCGGCTGAGGTGCTGGGCACCTTGTTGATGGCGCGAGAGGCGCCGATGACGGCTCGCAAGAACTGGTTGGCGGGGCAGTTACGACTGCGTGGAACGCTGCATGTGGATGCGGGGGCGGCAAGGGTGTTGCGCCAGCAGGGGCGCAGTTTGCTGGCCGTTGGTGTAACCGCTGTTCAGGGGCAGTTCGAGCGCGGTGATCTGGTCAGTTGTGTTGACCCTGAGGGGCATGAGGTGTCTCGGGGCTTGGTCAACTACCGTGCGGCAGAAGTGCAAAAAATTGCCGGTAGGGCCAGTGCCGAGATTGCGGATGTGCTGGGTTATCTCGCGGAGCCTGAGCTGATCCATCGCGACAATATGGTGGTGTTTTAGGCTTGGGCTATTGGCAGACATAAAAAAACCCGCTTCAAGCGGGTTTTTTTATGGAGGTCGAAGAGCGTTGAATTACGCCGCTTCGCCCATCGCCTTGATGCGGGCATTCAGGCGGCTCTTATGACGTGCTGCCTTGTTTTTGTGGAAAATGCCTTTATCGGCGGTGCGATCCAGAACCGGCACGGCAGCAGCGTAGGCTGCTTTAGCGGCTTCCTGGTCGCCAGACTCGATTGCCGCTACGACTTTCTTCAAGTAGGTGCGAACCATTGAGCGCAGACTGGCGTTATGAGTGCGACGTTTCTCCGCCTGACTTGCGCGTTTCTTTGCTTGCGGGGAATTTGCCACCCTGATTACTCCTCTAGAACATGCGCTGAAAATTTAGGCGGTGGATTATTCAGTTTCGGGGGCAGCATGTCAAGAGGTATCGCTGCTTCCGCCCGCTTTTGTTGCGCTTTTCAGGGGGTGTGGGGCGCAGTTCAGCGCAGTCGCTCAATAATCAGCATTCCCCATACGGTGGCGCACAGCAGCAGGCTGATAAATACGGCTGCTGAGCCGATATCCTTGGCCTGGCCTGACAGCGGGTGGCGATCCGGGCCAATGCGGTCGATGGCGGCTTCAATGGCCGAGTTGATCAGTTCTACAATCACTACCAGCAACACAGGGATGATCAGCACGCTGCGTTCCAATGCCGTGTTGCCGAGCCAGAAGGCCAATGGCAGCATCAGTGCGGCCAGCGTGCACTCCTGCCGGAAGGCTTCTTCGTGCTGCCACGCGGCCCGCAATCCCTTTTGCGAGTAGCGGGTGGCATCCAGAATGCGCCACAGGCCGGTGCGGCCCGGTTTATTCATCATGGTAATTTCACTGCTCCTCGCAGGCTCGGCCGACAATAGGTGTACAATGCCGATCTTTTGACGGTCAATACGTAAAGACCTTCGGATACCACAGTTTAGTAGCAGGATGATGACAATTCCGCGACAACTCCTTCACCCGCGTTACTGGCCAACTTGGCTGGGCGTTGTGTGCATGTTTGTGCTGGCAACGCTGCCGCAGCGCGCCAACTACTTGATCGGCTGCTTTCTGGGAGATCTGTTTTACCGTTTTGCGGGTCGCCGCCGCCATATCGCGGCAACGAATCTGGCGTTGTGCTTTCCTGAGCTGGGTGAGGTCGAGCGACGTGCCTTGCTGAAGCAGACCATGCGCAACCAGGGCATTGGTCTGATGGAAACGCTGCGCACCTGGTTTACACCTGTTGAGCGACTGGGTGTGACGCTGGAGCTGGTCGGTGAGCGCTACCTGGATGAGGCTGAAGGCGGTGTGATTGTGCTGGGTTCCCACTTTACTTCGATCGATGTCGGCGGAGCCCTGCTGGGCCGACGGTTTCCGTCCGATTCCTTCTACCGTCGACAGAAAAACCCGGTGCTGGAATGGTTGATGAGTCGGGCTCGGGGGCGATATGGGGAGCCTATTCATCGGCGTGACTTCAAGCGCGCGCTGAAGCGGCTTCGTCAGGGGCACCGTCTTTTCTACCTGCCCGATCAGGATTACGGACGAAAGTCGGCTGATTTCGTGTCGTTCTTCGGTGTGCCGGCGGCAACCACATTGGCAACGACAACGCTGGCTAAAAGTGGGCGTGCGCAGGTGGTATTTGTCGATCAGCAACGACTGGACCGCGGCCGCCGGATTCGTTTGGAGTTTATCCCCCTGGCAGATATTCCAAGTGATGATCCGACCCGCGATGCCCAGGCGGTGATGGCGCAGGTAGAGAAAAATATCCGGCGAGCGCCAGAGCAGTATATGTGGGTACACCGCCGCTTTAAAACGCGTCCGCCGGGTGCGGAAAAGGTGTATTGAGGCCGTTATGCGAGACGTGTTGCGCCTTTGGATAATCACAGATGGCCGTCTGGGTCACCTCAATCAACTGCGCGGGCTGGTGTCGAGGCTTGAAGCCAAGCGAACTTGCGAAGTCCGCTGGTTGGATATCTCCAAAACGCCCTTTAAAAAGACCGGGCGCACAGGCTTGCTTGCGCAGTTTTCCGCTGAGCGTCCCCCCCATTGGGTGATCGCGGCGGGAAGTCGCTGCCATATTCCTCTCTTGTGGACGGCGTGGCGCTGTGCAGCTCGTTCGCTGGTGCTGATGAAACCGAGCCTGCCGCTGGCGTTGTTCGATGCGGCGATGATTCCCGCTCATGATGCGCCGCCCGAACGCCCTGCTGTGTTGGTCACCCGCGGCGTGCTGAACAGTATCGTACCGACATACCGTGGACGTGAAGACGACATCGGCCTGATCTTGCTCGGTGGCATCAACAAGCACTTTGACTGGGATAGCGCTGCTGTCGTCGCGCAGGTGGCGGTAATCCTTGCAAGCCAGCCCAATACACACTGGCGTATTGGCGATTCGCCTCGCAGCCCGCCAGAGCTGATGGAGCAGCTCCGGGCGCTGCCCGCTGACAATGTGACCCTTATTCCCTATGCGGAATGCGGGCCTGGATGGCTGCCCGGGCAACTGGCTGAAGTCGGGCAGGTCTGGGTGAGTCGCGATAGCGTGTCCATGGTCTATGAGTGCATCACCTCCGGTGCGGCAACAGGGTTGTTGCGCTTGGAGCCACTCCGGGACTCCCGGGTGACACGGAGTATGCAGCAGGTTATCGATAAGGGGCTGGCTTCCGCGTTTGAGCATTGCGATGTGAGTCAGGCGCTGCCGCCATCAACGCAGCCACTGTGGGAGGCCGATCGTGCCGCCGACTGGTTGCTGGAACGTACGGAGTCCGCTTCATGAATGCCGATCAGCAATCTCTTTCCAATGCGAGACCGCTGCGTGTCGTCCAGTTGCTGCCAGCCTTGAATGCGGGGGGAGTGGAGCGCGGCACGGTGGAGTTTGCCCGCGAACTGGTTCGTCTGGGGCATGAATCGATAGTCATCTCCAGCGGCGGGCGGATGGTCGAGCAGTTGAGTGCTGAGGGCAGTCGCCATATTGAGCTGCCGATTCATCGTAAGTCGTTGGGCTCTCTCTGGCAGGTTCGTCCATTGCGGCGTCTCTTGCAGTCGCTGGATGCCGACATCCTCCACGTGCGCTCGCGCGTACCGGCCTGGCTCACCTGGCTGGCTTGGCGCAAGTTGCCCGTGGCAACACGCCCGAGGTTGGTGAGCACTTTTCACGGTATGTACTCCGTCAATGCTTACAGCGCCATTATGGCAAAGGCGGAGCACTGTATTGCCATTTCCCAGTGTGTGAAGCGATACATGGTGGATAATTATCGCCTGCCGGAATCCAAAATCACGCTGGTGCCCCGTGGCCTGGATGCCAGCGCCTTTGCTGCGCATGGCGATATCGACGGCTGGCGCCAGGTCCTTTATCGCGAGTATCCCGAACTGGAAGGAAAAACGCTGATCCTGATGCCCGGCCGCCTGTCGCGCTGGAAAGGGCAAGAAGTGTTTCTCACGATGATGGTGCAACTGGTGCGCCTTCGCCCCGATTGCCATGGCGTAGTGGTCGGCGATGCAGAGCCGGGCAAGCAACACTATTTGCAGGAATTGCTGGACCAGCGTCGCGAGCTGGGCTTGGAAGAGGCGGTGACCTTTGTCGGCCACCGCAGTGACATTGCCCAGTTTTATCGATTGGCTTCTGTGACCTGCCACATGTCGAACAAAGAAGAACCCTTTGGCCGCACGGTGCCGGAGTCGCTGGCCTCTGGTACGCCGGTAGTGGCCTATGATCGCGGCGGTGCCAGTGAATCGCTGAACGCGGGCTTCCCTCAGGGCCTGGTCGCGCCCGACGACGTGGTGGGCTTTGCTGCCCGTGTGGCCGACCTTCTGGATGCCGATAACCATATCAGCCTGCCGCCCGAATACTATCTGGACCAGCAGGTGCAAAGCACCCTGAATGTGTACTATCACCTGCTTGGCAATTGTGCCCAATAAGCCCCTCTCCCTAGCCTGACGGCAACGGGGGGCAATGGTATAGTCGGCGGCTTGAGTCGGGCGCTGACGCCGCAAACTGCGAGATAACAATGAGAGTACTACACGTTGCCTACCAGCAACTGCGCCGCTACGGCCAGACCCGGGTGAGCTGGGCACAGAAACTGAGTTTTGGCCTGATTAAAAACGACCACTATCTTCAGACGTTTAGCGACCGGGATATCGCTGCGTTTGAGGCGCCACTAGGTATTCGCGACTTTGGCGTCGGCAAAGCCAACAAGCGCTTACTGGAAATGGTTGAGGCTATGGAGCCCGATCTGCTTATCGCTGGCCACTGCGACATGATCAGCAACGACACGCTGGTAGAAATCAAACAGCGCAACCCCAACTGCGTGGTGGTGCACTGCAACAACGACCCCTTGTTCGTACCGAGCAATGTCGAACGAATTAAAAGCCGGGCATCGGTGGTGGACGCCGTGTTTGTCTCAACCGGGCGCCGGGAACTTCGCCAGTTTGAAGGCATTGGCGCCCGTCTCTATCACATGCCTAATCCTGTCGAAACGTCGGTGGAAGTGCTGGATAACTCGCAGAAAACCGATTTGCCCATCGACCTGCTGTTTTGCAGCAACGCCACAGAATTTACCAAGCGACTGGAAATGGTCGGTCGCATCAAGGCCGCAGTCCAGAACGACATGAACTTCCGCACCTTCGGCAGCTTCGGTGAGGCGCCGGTGTGGGGGCGCGACTACGATCGCGCGTTGGCGCAGACCAAAATGGGCTTGAACCTCAATCGTCAGGAAGGGGACTACTGGTATTCCTCGGCGCGAATGGCACAACTGGCGGGCAACGGCATTTTGCAGTTTACCCACAGTGGGCCGCGTTTTGATGAGTTGCTACCGAGCGAGACGGCGGTCTACTTTGACGACGAGGCAGACCTGCTGGCAAAGATTCGCGATTTCCATCACGACGATGCCAAGCGTCAGCATTGGGCGGGGCGCTGCCGGGATTTTTTCCACACAGAAATGAATTCCCGTCTGTATGCGCAGTATATTGTTGAGGCCAGTTTGCAGCAGCCGTTCAGCCACGACTATGTTTGGGCGCGTGACATTCATCTTGATGGAAGTATGAAATGACCTTGCGGCTGGGGGGGCAGCAGCCTTTTGCAAGGGGAGGCAACCGGCTTTGCTTTATCGACCCCGGTGAGCCTGCGCGCTGCGTAAAAGTCCGCCGACCTGATTTTACGCTCGAGGATGTGCGTCGCAAAAAGGGTTTTCCCAAAAACCTGAAACCCCTGTCCAGCTTCGATGACAGCCTTGAAGAATATCAGGTCATGCGCAGTTTTCAGCAGCACTACCCCGACGGTATTTTTGATCACGTCAGCCGCTGTTACGGCTTTGTCGATACCGATATGGGGCGGGGGTTGGTGTCAGAACTGATCCGCGACAGCGACGGCCGTATTTCCATCACGCTCAAGCAGTACGTCTGGGAGCGCGGTTACAGTGAAGACTGCCAGCGCGCCGTGCAGCAGCTCTGCGAGCACTGGCTGCGCTACTGTGTGCCCTCGCGGGACCTTCTCGTTCACAACGTGGTGGTGCAGCGAGATTACCAAGAGAGTGAGGACGCTATTCGGCGTCTGGTGGTGATCGACGGTCTGGGAAGCGGCAATCTGGTTCCGATGCACTGGCAACCCCTTTGGCTGCAACGCAGCAAAACCCAGCGTAAGGTCGACAACTTCCACCACCGTATTGAGACGCTGCTGGAGACCCGCAAGCACGAGCAGTTTCCCGGTGAACACGGTTTGCTTTATCACAATGGCGTTGACGACAGTGTCGCGCCGCCCAGTAAGGAAGAACAGTCATGAGCGATAAACTGCGTGTCGCGCAGGTACTCGCCGGTGCCGAACATGGTGGTGCCGAAAACTTCTTTGTACGTTTGAGCGTGGCGCTTCAGGCATCAGGCCAGATTGACGAACGCGCGTTTATTCGCCGACATGGGCACCGTCTGGATGCCCTGCGCAGCCAGGGCGTGGACGCAGAGGGCTTTCGTTTTGGCGGCAGTCTCGATTTCTACGATAGCTGGGTATATCGCCGCCGGCTAAACAACTTCAATCCTGACGTGGTGATGACCTGGATGGGGCGCGCAAGCGCCGCCACCCCCAAGGGCGACTATGTGCTGGTCAACCGTCTGGGGCATTATTACAAGCTTAAATACTATCAGCAGGCCGACTACTGGGTGGGAATCAGCAAAGGTATTTGCCGCCATCTGATTGAGGGCGGCATGCCTGAAGATCGCGTGGTGCACATTCCCAACTTTGCCGATGAAACGCCCGTCGAGCCGCTCCCCCGAGACAGTTTCAATACGCCGGCAGATGTGCCCCTGCTGCTTGCGGCAGGACGTTTGCACGTGAACAAGGGCTTCGACACCCTGTTGCGTGCGTTGGTGGATGTGCCCGATGCATTTCTGTGGTTGGCGGGCAGCGGCCCGGAAGAGCAATCGCTGAAGTCTCTCTGCACAGAGTTGGGCCTGGACCAGCGGGTGCGCTTCCTGGGCTGGCGTAACGACGTCACCGCCTTGATGCGCAGTGTCAATGCCTTCGTCTGTCCCTCGCGCCACGAAGGGCTAGGCTCCATCGTGATGGAGTCTTTTGCTCATCGCTGTCCCATTATTGCCACCCGTTCGCAAGGGCCGGGCGAAGTTATCGAGAATGAAAAAACCGGTCTACTCACCGATATTGACGATGTTGGCCAACTGACGGAGGCGATAAAGCGGACTCTGGGTAACCAGGCGCTTCGTCAGCAGTGGGTGGACAATGCCTCGGACGTGTATGCCAGTACCTACAGCCGCGAGGTGATCGTGTCTTCTTACCTGGACTTCTACAATCGAATTCATTGCGAGAGATAAACGCCGGCATGAATGACGCGCAGCCATTAATCAATATTGCCATATGTAGTTGTCAGCGCCCCCGGTTGCTGAGTCAGGCGCTGGGCAGTTTGGCGGCGATGCAGCGACCGCATGGCATTCGGCTGTTGATCTCTGTTATCGACAACGACCGAGACGGGTCAGCCAGACCTGTTTTTGATCAGTGGGCGCCGCATTTTGGCGACGAGCTTGTTTACCAGCTCGAGCGGAAGCGGGGCATTCCTTGTGCCCGAAATAACGCGATTGATGTGGCGCATGAGCACGGTGCCGATTACCTTATTTTTATCGACGATGATGAATGGGTAGAGCCAAATTGGCTATGTGAGTTGTATGGCTATGCCATACAGCTGGGGGGGCAAGCGGTCGTTCACGGTGGCGTGGTGCCCGAGTTGCCCGAGGGTGCGCCGGCGTATATGCGAGAAATTTTCTTTGAAAAACGTCGTGCCACCGGCACGGAGCTCGGTAGCTGCGCGACCAATAATGTGCTGATTCCTATCTTCGTTACGCGTGATTTGGCCTTGCGGTTCGACGAAAGTCGGCCACTCGCGGGGGGAACTGATACGATTTTCTTCTGCGCAGCTGTTGAGCGTGGGGTAAAAATTTTCGAGTGTGCGGACGCTCGCGTCCACGAGGAAATACCGCTATCTCGGCTGAGCAGTCGGTGGCTGGCTAAGCGCAAATACCGAGCCGGGATCACCTTGGCGCGAAGAAAGCGCGCGGCGGGACGAACCGTTACGAGCTTATTATTTTCCTCAATTGTGCAGATCGCGATGTATGCGTTACTGGCATTACTTGCCCGCATCAGTTTCTTACCCGTCCCCTATTACAAAGCGCTGATGAAGCTATCACGAAGCGTTGGGGTGCTGAGTGGCTTGTTTGGTGCAGAGGCTGACAGTTATAAGGAAATAGAGGGCGCATAGTGTCGCCGAGTATATTGTGATGAAAATATTGGTTACTGGCGGTGCAGGATTTATTGGCTCGGCGGTTATTCGCCACATCATGGCGAATACCGATCATCTTGTCGTCAACCTCGACAAGCTTACTTATGCGGGCAACCTAGAGTCATTGCCGGGCCTTGATGGCAATACCCGATACCATTTTGAGCAGGTCGACATCTGTGATCAGGCTGCCGTCGCGCGAGTCTTTGACGAGCACAGGCCCAGTGCGGTGATGCATCTCGCCGCAGAGAGCCATGTCGATCGCTCGATTGATGGGCCGGCAGAGTTTATACAGACCAATGTCGTTGGAACTTACGCCCTGCTGGAGGCGGCTCGCCGATACTGGCTTAGCCTTGATAACAAGGGACGCCAAGCGTTTCGTTTTCACCATATCTCTACCGATGAGGTGTACGGTGACCTGGAAGGGCCAGATGGACTGTTTACTGAAACCACGGCATATGCCCCCAGTTCGCCCTACTCGGCCAGCAAAGCGAGTTCCGATCATTTGGTCCGTGCTTGGGGGCGAACTTACGGCTTGCCTATATTGCTGACGAATTGCTCAAACAACTACGGTCCCTACCACTTTCCAGAAAAACTGATTCCGTTGGTCATTCTCAATGCTCTAGAGGGGAAACCTTTGCCTATCTATGGCGAAGGCGATCAGGTTCGCGACTGGCTGTATGTGGAAGATCACGCCCGGGCTCTGTTGACAGTTCTTTTGAAAGGTAAAGTTGGCGAGACCTATAACATTGGCGGTCACAATGAGAAGACCAATCTCAGTGTCGTTCAGTGTATCTGTGACCTCCTTGATAAGCGACGTCCTGATCGCCCGGCGGGCATTGAGAGTTACAGCGAGTTAATACGCTTTGTTCAGGATAGGCCTGGGCATGATAAGCGCTACGCAATCGATGCTGGAAAAATCCAGCGAGAGTTGGGTTGGGTTCCGCGAGAAACATTCAAAAGTGGCATAGAAAAAACCGTTGATTGGTATCTAGGTCACCTCTCATGGTGTCAACGGGTCCAAGATGGAAGCTATCAGCGCGAGCGGCTCGGAGTTACCCAAGGGGAAGAAAAATGAAGGGTATCGTTTTGGCGGGTGGAAGTGGCACTCGATTGCACCCCATCACCAAAGGAGTGTCTAAACAACTTTTGCCTGTTTACGACAAACCGATGATCTATTACCCGCTTTCAGTGCTGATGTTGGCCGGTATTCGAGATATCTTGATTATCACTACGCCGGAAGATCAGTCAGCCTTCAAACGCCTTCTAGGTGATGGACACGACTTTGGTATACGCCTGGCGTACGCTGAACAGGAGAAGCCGGAAGGCTTGGCGCAGGCCTTTATTATCGGTGAGGAATTCATCGGCGGTGAGAGTGTTTGCTTGGTTCTCGGCGACAATATTTTCTACGGGCAAGGTTTTCGCCCAATGTTGGAAGCCGCTGCGGAAAAGCGCTCAGGGGCGACGGTATTTGGCTATCAAGTCAAGGATCCTCAGCGTTTCGGCGTGGTTGAGTTTGACGATCAGAGACGGGCATTATCAATAGAGGAGAAACCCACCAAGCCGAAGAGCCATTTTGCGGTGACTGGTTTGTATTTCTATGACAGCCAAGTTGTCGATATCGCGAAGAAGATTACGCCCTCTGAGCGTGGTGAGCTAGAAATAACCTGTATCAATAATGCCTACCTCGAGAAGGGCGAGTTACATGTTGAGCTGTTGGGCAGGGGCTTTGCCTGGCTGGATACCGGGACGCATGATAGCTTGCTTGCTGCCGCACACTTTGTTGAAACGATAGAGTCGCGGCAGGGGTACAAGATTGCTTGCCTGGAGGAAATCGCCTACTTCCGCGGGTGGTTGACTGACAATGATATCGAACGTCTGGGGCACTCTCTCGGTAAGAGTGGTTATGGTGACTATCTGTTGTCGTTGCTGAGTTGCAAATGAACACGGCTCAGCCTGAGATGAGAATTGTTCATTGTATGAATGCTCAGAAGTTTACTGAGCCATTCATTGATTTTGTCGATCAGCATTTTGACGCCAAAGAGCATCGTTTCATCATCCGTGAAGACAGTAAGTTTCCCATCCAGGAACGTGAGAATGTGGTAGTCGTTCCCAAGGTTGTAGGCCGTCTAGCGCTATTTCGTTTGTACTATTGCGAGTTCAGGCAAGCTGAGAAAATTTTTCTGCATGGCTTGTTCGCAAAAGATCTGGTCAAAATACTTGCCCTACAATTTTGGGTGTTGCCCAGATGCTATTGGGTGATATGGGGAGCTGATCTCTATCACTATATTTTTCGGAAACGCAGTTTTACGGCGAATAACTTTGAACGTGTCAGAGCATTTGTTATCCGCCGTATGGGCCACCTGGTCAGCTATATAGCTGGGGATGTCGCTCTGGCCCGAGATTGGTATGGTGCGGAGGGAGTGGCACATTATTGCTTTATGTACCCCAGTAACCTCTATAAGTCATTTCCGGTAGTTGATCACGAGGTGTCCGGTGATGAGAGGGTGGTGTTGGTGGGTAATTCTGCAGACCCCAGAAACGAACATTTGGATACCCTGTCGCGTCTTTCCCGATTCTCTGGTGAGAACATTCGCATTGTCGCGCCACTTTCATACGGGCGGAAGCAGTACGCCGAAGAAGTGATTGCAGAAGGTAGGCGCTTGTTCGGTGAAAAATTTGAGGCAATTACTGGATTCATGCCGTTGGACGACTATATTCGCTTGCTCAGTAGTGTGGATATTGCGATCTTTAACCATCGTAGACAGCAGGCTATGGGGAACATAATTAGCCTGTTGGGGCTGGGGAAAAAGGTGTATATGCGAAGTGACATAACACCTTGGAGGTTGTTTGCCGATGAGGGGATTAAAGTCTTTGATATTGAGTTTCTGGATCTCGCTCCTCTTGAGCTTGGTCTCGCAGAGAGAAATCGGAAAATAGTGGCTGATGTCTTCTCTGAAGAAAATTTGATCAGGCAGTATAAAGAGCTGTTTGCACCGTTATGAACGTTGGTTTTTACATTATCGGCCGTAAAGGTTTGCTGGCCTTGCAGGCATTCGTTGTCGAGTTCGGCAATGCAGCGGTTTCTTTTGTTGAAGCGGCGCGGGATTCAGCTATTCAGTACGATGCCTTCGACGATATCTCGCAATACTGCGCCGACATTGGCTTGCCTTTTTTCGAGCGCGGGGCAGATATAAGCATAGCTGCAGATAAATGCGATGCGTGTTTTGCCATAGGCTGGCGCTGGTTGATTGATGACGGGGAGAAATTGGTTGTGTTTCATGACTCCCCGTTGCCGAAATACCGTGGCTTTGCTCCCTTGGTGAATATGCTCATTGATGGTCGGGAATATATCGCTGTGACGGCGCTGTTAGCGGCGAGTGAGTATGATCGCGGAGATATCGTCGCCCAGGCATCGCTGGCCGTTGAATATCCAATCAAGATTGCCGATGCAATCGAGTTAGCTGGGAGGCTCTATGCAAAGTTAACTGTCGACGTTGGGTATCTTATCCAGCGAGATGGTGTGGTAAAGGGCACGCCTCAAGACGACGCTGAAGCCAGCTACAGCCTGTGGCGAGATGAACAAGATTACCGTATTGATTTCACTTGCTCTGCAGCGGATATTGCTCGATTCATTGATGCAGTGGGCTATCCCTACAAAGGGGCATCCGCGATTGTTTCAGGGAATGAAGTGCGTGTATGCGCAGGCGAAGAATTTGCCGACGTTGCTATTGAAAATCGCAATGCCCATATCGGCAAAGTCATATTTATGAACGAGAAGTTCCCCGTGGTTGTATGTGGCTCTGGTTTGCTCAAGATTACAGATCTCCGTGGGGCTGATGGAGAGTCGTTGCTCGGTAGCTTTAGATTTCGTTCACGCTTTGAGAGTTGTTAATGAGAAACGCCATTCCATTTAATCGCCCCCCTTTTACCGGAAATGAGCAGCAGTATGTGCTTCAGGCGATGGGTAGTGAAAAAATTTCCGGAGATGGCCCATTCGGTAAGCGTTGCCAGCAGTGGTTCGATAGACAACTGCAGTGTGCTAGAACACTGCTGACGCCTTCTTGTACTCATGCGCTGGAAATGGCTGCGCTGTTGATTGATATTCAGCCCGGCGATGAAGTCATTATGCCGAGCTATACCTTTGTCAGTACGGCAAATGCTTTTGCATTGCGCGGAGCGAAGATCGTATTTGTCGACGTACGGCCGGATACGATGAATCTCAATGAACAGTTAATTGAATCGGCTATTACAGCTAGAACCCGCGCTATAGTGCCCGTGCATTACGCAGGAGTCGCTTGCGAAATGGATGCAATTATGGCGTTGGCAAATCGCCATGGTCTATACGTCATTGAGGATGCGGCACAGGCTATCCAAGCTTTTTATCGCGGTGCTGCGGTGGGTACTCATGGGCACTTATCTGCAATTAGTTTTCATGACACAAAAAATATTACCAGTGGTGGCGAAGGTGGTCTTTTGGTGATCAATGACCAGGAGTTCGCTGACCGAGCTGAGGTTATTCGTGAGAAGGGTACTAATCGCAGCCAGTTTTTCAGGGGGGCTGTCGATAAGTACTCTTGGGTGGATATCGGTAGTAGCTATTTGCCGAGTGAGCTGCAGGCCGCATATTTGTGGGGGCAGCTGGAATATGTTGATCGAATTATCTCGGATCGGCTACGTGCCTGGCATGCCTATAGTGAGGCGCTGAGGCCTTTGGCTGAGCGTGATTGTATTCAGCTGCCAACAATACCCGCGGAGTGTGACCATAATGCGCACATGTTCTATGTGAAAGTTAAAGACTTGAATGAACGTGGGGAGCTGATCACATACCTAAAAGAACATGATATCCAAGCGGCCTTTCACTATGTGCCTTTACACTCAGCCGTAGCCGGGCGTGATCACGGTCGCTTTCATGGTGAGGATCGCTACACAACGGTAGAAAGTGAGCGATTGCTGCGATTGCCTCTCTACTTCGGGATGAGTGAACTTGCTATTGAGCGGGTTACTGACGAAGTGAGCAACTTCTACGGCGTGTAATTGCCTTTTCAGACATCAGTCCAGATGTTGCCAGGTTGGTCATGACCGATAGTGCCCCCTGTAAATTTGTCCGGACTTCTCATCGCAACTCCCAAATGTGGCAGCTAGTATCGAGGGTTAATGTTGCCCTCGGTTGTCTGTGTGTACAGGTGGGCCGCCAGCGAACGAGAAGGAGAGACAACGATGAACGCGATTCAACCCGCAGCGGGAAACGCTGCTCCGCTGCGTGACGTTTACGACAAACAACGTACGGCCTATTTGGCGGCTCCGGTGCCAAGTCGGGAGGAGCGCCGTCAGGATTTGCTCAGCTTAAAGCGAATGCTGATGGAAAATCGCGAGGCGATCATCGAGGCCATCAACAGCGATTACGGTAACCGTTCCCGCCATGAGAGTCTGTTTGCCGAGGTGATTTCGGTGGCGGATTCGATCAACGACACGCTCAAGCACCTTAAAAAATGGATGCGGGTGCAGAAACGCCATGTCGATCACAGCATGTTTCCCGGTGGTAAAAACCGGGTGATTCCACAACCGCTGGGCGTGGTCGGTATTATTGTCCCCTGGAATTTCCCCATTAATCTGAGCTTTGTGCCCATTGCCCAGGCGTTTGCGGCGGGTAACCGCGCGATGGTGAAGATGTCGGAAAACTCGCGCGCGCTGACGGCGCTGCTTTGCAAACTGAGCGCCGATTATTTCCCCGCGGAGAAACTGCAATTTTTTGAGGAAACCGGCGGCGTCGGCATTGAGTTTTCCAAACTGCCCTTCGACTTGCTGGTGTTCACCGGGTCGGGCCAGACCGGCCGTTCAGTGATGGCATCGGCGGCGCAGAATCTGACGCCGGTGGTGCTGGAGCTGGGAGGCAAAGCCCCGGCGGTAATTGACCCCGACTACCCGCTTGAGAAAGCGGTAGGGCGGATCATGTTTATCAAGCAGTTCAACGCCGGGCAGATCTGCACCAACGTGGATTACGTGTTTGTGCACCGTTCTCAGCGCGAGGCCTTTATCAAGGAGGCGCAAGCGTATGCGGCGAAACACTGCCCGGATATTCGCAGCAAGGACTACACGGCGATTATTGACGAGCGTGCTTTTGAGCGACTGCAGGGCACCCTGCGGGATGCGCGCGACAAGGGTGCGACAGTGCTGTGTCTGAACGAAACGGAGTCCGATCCTGAGCTGCGCAAGCTCGCCATGCACCTGGTGCTGGATACCACGCCGGAAATGATCATTCGTCAGCGCGAAACCTTTGGCCCGCTGCTGATGGTGATGGAGTATGAACAGCCGGATGAAGTGATTGCTTACATCAACGCCAATGATCGGCCACTGGCGTTTTACCCTTTCACGAATAGCCGCGCCTTGGCCGAGCAGTATATCGAGCGCACCATGTCGGGTGGGGTGACGGTTAACGACGCCCTGTATCATCTGGCGCAACACGATATGCCCTTTGGCGGCGTGGGTGGCAGTGGCATGGGTCATTATCACGGCTATGAAGGTTTCGTGACGTTCAGCAAGCTGCGTCCCGTCTTCTACCAGCCGGGCTTCTCGCCCATGCGCTGGTTGCGGCCGCCCTATGGCCGTTTCGCAACCCGCTTCTACAACCTGCTATTGAAATTGAAGTCCTGAATTCTGAGGGCTGCGGCCCTCTGTCTTCCCACACAGCAAAACAATAAACATTCGGGGGAATGATGCTTAATGTTCAACGGGCGGCGTGTGCCGCCATCGCCGTGTTGTGTCTGTCAGCTTGCAGTCGCGAGCCCGTGGCAAATAATGAGCCGGACCTGCAGCCGGTGACCGGCGCAAGAATTGTGTCCGCCGAGCAAGGGGAATGGCTGAGTCATGGCCGCGATTACGCCGAGCAGCGTTTCAGCCCGCTTACTCAAATTAATGATCAGACGGTTAAGGAACTGGGACTCGCCTGGTTTGCACCACTGCCCACCCGCCGCGGTATTGAAGCGACACCGCTGATGGCCGATGGCGTGTTGTATGTAACCGCATCCTGGGGGCATGTACTGGCTTTCGACGCCAGAAGCGGTGAACCGCTGTGGCATTTCGATCCCAAGGTGCCAAAGGATTACGGCGTTCGAGGCTGCTGTGATGCGGTGAATCGCGGTGCCGCTCTGTGGGGGGACAAGGTGTATGCCGCCAGTTATGACGGACGCCTGAATGCCCTGGACCGCAACACCGGCGAACTGGTCTGGCAGGTCGATACCCGGCTGAACACTGAGGATCCTTACACCGTGACGGGCGCGCCACGCATTGTTAACGGTCTGGTGATTATCGGCAACGGGGGGGCCGAGCTCGGGGTTCGCGGCTATGTGACGGCCTACGATGCCGAAAGCGGTGAGCAGCGCTGGCGCTTCTTTACGGTGCCGGGCAATCCTGCAGAGGGTTTTGAAGATGCGACGCAAGCGCGCATAGCCAAAACCTGGTACGGCCAATGGTGGGAGAACGGCAAGGGCGGCGGCACGGCCTGGGATTCCTTCGCTTTCGATCCGGCGCTGAACCTGCTGTATATCGGTGTGGGCAACGGCTCCAGCTGGAACCGTAAGATCCGCAGTGAGGGCAAGGGGGATAACCTGTTCCTGTCCTCCATCGTCGCGGTGAAGGCCGATACCGGTGAGTATGTCTGGCACTACCAGACCACGCCCGGCGACAGCTGGGATTACACCGCCACCCAGCACATGATTCTTGCGGATATCGCCATTGATGGCGAGCCGCGCAAGGTCATTATGCAGGCCCCGAAAAACGGTTTCTTTTATGTGCTGGATCGCGAGTCGGGCGAGTTGCTGTCTGCTGAAAAGTACATGCCGGTGAACTGGGCCAGTCATGTCGATATGGAAACCGGTCGCCCGGTTGAGGCACCGGGGCTGCGCGATGGCAGCTTCCCCGGCATGGTCCAGCCCGCGCCCAGCGGTGCCCACAATTGGCAGCCCATGAGCTACAGCCCGAAAACCGGACTGGTCTATATTCCCGCAATGGTGTCGGGGGCGATCTACGCCGATGACTTTTCCGCAAAGGATCGTGGTGGTGTTTGGAATACCAACTATGCCATCGCTCCCATGCTCGAAGTCCCCGACGCGGTTCCCGTTGAGCAGCGTGCGCAAATGGGCGAAATGCTGCTGAAATCGGTGCTGGTCGCCCGCGATCCGGCCAGTAACAGGGAGGTTTGGCGCGCCGAGGGCGGCTATTTCTCCAGTAGCGGTCTGCTGTCGACGGCTGGGAATCTGTTATTCCAGGGCGATTTGGACGGCATCTTCAGGGCGAGGGCGGCCGACACCGGCAAAGTGCTGTGGCAAACAGATGTTCAGGGCGGATTGATGGCGTCGCCGATGAGTTACTCGCTCGATGGAGAGCAGTACATTGCGGTGGCGCAAGGCTGGGGTGGGATCAGTGGCCTGCCTTACGGGGCGGTTTCCGGGCCGCGCAATATGATTAATATCAGCAGACTGATGGTCTACAAGCTCGGGGCCGAGGCGGAGCTGCCAAGCGTTGAGGTGACTGAACAGCGACTGCCAAAGCCGACGCTGGAGCCGGGAACGGACGAACAGCGCGCGGAAGGAAGAGAGCTGTTTAATCTGTATTGCTCCGTGTGTCACGGCGGCAATGCGATCAGTGCCGGTTTGATCAGTGACCTGCGCTACCGTATCAACGATCTCGGTGATAGCTGGCAGGCCATCGTTCGCGATGGTGCGATGGCGTCGTTAGGAATGCCCGCTCGTGGTGAGTTTGTATCGGAACGCGAGGCCGAAGCGATTAAAGCCTATGTGATTGAGCAGGCACGGCTGGGGCATGAGCGCGGCGAAAAACGTCTGGTGCCCGCGCGGTAAGCGCGCCATTTTCAGGAATAAAAAAAGCAGCCCTCGGGCTGCTTTTTTGTTTGGGCGGGCTGTCCTATTTGGCTTGGGCCAAGGTGACCGGCTGTGTGTTTTCCAGCGCGTTTAGAAACGCGACGATGCTGGCGGTATCGGCATCGCTCAACTCGCGACCCAGTTGCAGCCAGGCCATCTGCTTGACCGCTTCGTCCAGTGTCGCCACCGCGCCATCGTGGAAATAGGGGGCGGTGCGGGAAATATCCCGTAGTGACGGCACCTTGAACACATAGCGGTCGCTGGCCTTGCCGGTCAGTTCCTCGCGGCCTTTGTCCTCGGTATTGGCATAGGGATTCACACTACCCATTTTCTGGTACATGGAGCCGCCCAGCAGCGCGCCACTGTGGCAGGCAATGCAGCCGGTTGATATGAAGGTTTTCAGGCCTTGTTTCTCTTGCGCGTTCAAGGCTGTGTCATTGCCCTTCAGGAACTCATCAAAGCGATCGCGGGTGATCAGTGTACGTTCGAACGCGGCAATCGCAGCGGCGACATTGTCGTAGTTCAGAGCGCTGTCTTCGCCGGGGAACGCCTTGGCGAAAGCGTCTTCATAACCGGCCTTGCGCAGTCGTTTCACTGCGGTTGCCTCATCGGGTACCGCCATTTCTACCGGGTTGAGGATCGGGCCCTTGGCTTGCTCTTTCAGGTCAGCGGCGCGGCCATCCCAAAATTGGGCGAGATGGAAGCCAGCGTTAAACACACTGGGTGAGTTGCGATTGCCAAAGCGGCCTTCCAGTGCGCCCGGAGAGGTGGGGTTGTTGTCCACGCCGGCGCCCTGATTGTTGATCTGGTGGCAGCTATTGCAGGACTGCTCGCCATTGATCGACAGGGCAGTTTCAAAATAGAGTTTTTCGCCGAGTGAAATCAGCGCTGGGCTGTCGTTCTCTGCCCCCGGCATGCTTTCCGGCAGGGGTTTGAAAAAAGTTTGAGCCTGGGCACGAAGCCCGGCGTCGGCCGCTGCTGATGTCGCCGCGAGGATCCCGGCAATATTTAGGCAGGCAATGGCAAGAGTCTTCTTGAACACGGCTTTTACGCTCCCTAACAAAAAAAGAAAGCCGCAATTCTATCGGCGTGTTGCGACGCGGTGAAATTCGTAGTCCCTATCGTCAGAATAGTTTTTAACAATGAATCGCGCGGCGTTTCCTGCCGCAGGTGCTCTGTTTAGCTGCTGCCAGCGTAGTGATGCTAGCTACTCATTATCTGGAGCACACTATGCGTCGCTTGGTTTTATTGGCATTGCCCATCTCGCTGCTATTGGCGTGTGTCAGTCCACGTAAGGCGCTGCCCGTGTCCGCTAGCGTTGATCTTGAGCGCTTTATGGGAGACTGGTACGTCATCGGCTTCATACCGTTGTTCCCTGAGCGCAACGCTCACAATGGTATCGAAAGTTATGCCTTGCGTGAGGACGGGGGCGTTGCAGTTGCCTACCAGTTTCGCAACGGCAGCTTTTCATCCCCGCTGAAAACTTATCGGCCCACAGCGGAGATTGTTCCCGGCACCGGTAATGCTCAATGGAAGATGCAATTCATTTGGCCGTTTGAGGCGGATTATCGCATTGCCTATGTGTCCGAGGATTACCGCGAAACCATCATTGCACGCGCCGCGAGAGACTATGTCTGGTTGATGGCGCGCTCACCGAGTTTGCCGGAAGCGCGCCTGCAGGCTTTGCGAAAGCGTATCGCTGAGATGGGCTACGACATGGCAAAATTCCGCATGCAGCCGCAGCAGTGGCCAGAGGCCGAGTCGCGCCGAGCGCCTTTCCCTCAGGGCGATTGAGCTGCCACAGAACCCCGTTCTGAGCGCCTCACCCGTTTGGGTGTTTCATATTTTACTTACGCTCCTACTTCCCGTTAGCAGATTGCATGTGCACAGAAACGGTGCTAACTGTATGTGTGAGGTAGCTAATACCTCGTAACTTACATGCAGCAATCGCAATAACAATAACGAGAGAAGCAACTCTCATACTTATAATGATAAGGGAGTGGAAGCATGAAGAAGATGGACGCATTGTCCGGACTGGCACGGGCGTCGCTGCCGGTCGCCATCGCCTTGGCCGTTACCCAGCCGTTGAGCGCGTCGGCACAGGTGCTGGAAGAAGTTCTGGTCACCGCCGAGCGACGTGTCGAATCCCTGCAGGATACGCCGATCTCCATTACCGCACTGACCAGCGATGCCATCGAGAAACGCGGCATTACCAACGCAGAAGATATGTTTGGCTCCATTCCCGGTATGGGCGGTGCAACCGTTCCCGGTTCGCGAGGCGCCTTGGGCATGAGCATTCGTGGCGTTTCCGCTGGCGGCGCCAATAATATTTCTCTGGACCCGGCGGTGGGCATGTATATCGACGGTGTGTATGTCGGCAAAATGCTGGGTACCGCCATGGACGTTGCCCAGATCGAGCGCATCGAGATTCTGCGCGGGCCGCAGGGCACACTCTATGGCCGCAACTCCACGGCGGGCGCGCTGAATGTGATTTCCCGCAAGCCCTTGGGTGAATTTGCCGCCGACGTTACGGTGGGTATTGGTAATTACCGCGCCCGCACCTTGAAGACTAATGTCGATTTTGACTCGATTGGTGAGATTGGCGAAGGCGCCGGTCGCCTCGATGCCGCCGTGAGCTTTATGTTCAAAGACCGGGACGGCCTCTATGACAACTACTCCGGCGGCGGAGATTTCGACAGCCTGAATCGCCGGGCCTGGCGCGGTGCTCTGCGCTGGCATCTGAGCGACAGCTTTGTGGTGGACTACGCCTATGACTACAGCAAGCTGGATGAGAACGGCTCTCTGCAGAAAGTGGTGGGGTTTACACCGCTGACAACGCAGGGCACCAATCGCGTTGATTTCCTGCGAAATACGGTGTTGCCTGCAGCGCAGGGCTTTAACCTGAATCCGGTTGCAGATCCCCGGATCGCCGCGCGATGGATACCGTCGATCAATGAAACAATAGCGGCGTATGAACGCGCTGAAGCTCGCGGCGAGGGGCGACCGGATGGGGGTTGGGCTGATGACACGCCAACCAGTGAGAATGAGTCCAACGGGCATGCGATTACTGCAGAATGGAATCTCGGTGAGCTAGGTTTACTGGGGGACGTCACCTTCAAATCCATCACGGCGTATCGCGATATTGAAACCTATGTCTTTGGGGATATCGACGATATCGATAGCAGCCTCGATGCAAATGGGATCGGCGCTTACAACGATAACTTACACGCTACCTTGCTACAGCTATACGCCGATCCGTCGAGTTTCGGGGCGAGCAATCCAGGCATTGATGCCTTGTGGGGCGCAGTAGATCAGATTGGTGCCGGTCACACCAAGCAGGACACGCTGTCGAATTACGAACAGGTCTCGCAAGAACTCCAATGGCTGGGTGCCACTCAGCAACTGGACTATGTGTTGGGCCTGTATTGGTTTGGCGACGAATCAAAGTTCGATCGGCGAGCTAATTTCTCGTCGCCGCTGGCGGGTGTCCAAGCTCAGAAATATGAGCTCAATACCGCGGCGCGTGCAGCCTATACACAGGGCACCTATCGCTTTGCCAGTTTAAGTGATCGGCTCGCGCTAACCGTGGGGCTGCGTTATACCGAAGAGAAGAAGGCTATCGACTATGATTTTGGTGCTGTCCTGACTCCGTTTGGTTTGTCGCCCGCGCAGATGGCAAATCGCAATAATCACTTTTACAACTTCAGTTATAACGCCACTGTTGCCTACGATGTGACGGATCAGCTTAATGCCTTCGTTCGCTATGCAACCGGTTATCGTTCCGGCGGTTTTAATGGTGAAGTGTTCGATAACGGCTTTGAAGAAGAGTTGATGAAGCAGTTGGAGGTTGGCGTGAAGTCTGACTGGTTCCAAAACCGGCTGCGTGTGAACGGTTCGCTGTACGCTTATGACTACGATGATATGCAGACGAGTACCGTGTCGATATCCCCGGGTGGCCAGGCAACCACCACGATCATCAATGCCGGCCGCGCCGAGCGTTGGGGGGGCGAGCTGGAGGTGTCTGCCGCGCCGATAGAGAATATGGTGGTCAGTCTGGGTTATTCCTATATCCACGGGGATTTTGAAGAGTATCCCGATACCTGCGATGCCAATACCTGTATTGAGGCCGACGATCTTGCCAAGCGCAGTAATTCGCCGAGTAATAAGGTGAATGCCAGCTTGGATTACACCTTCGCCACAACGTCTATCGGGGCCTTTAATCTTTTCCTCGACGCTACCTGGCAAGACCAGTGGAACTCCATTGGTTTTGTGAGTTCGGTGACCAGTGATGGCATGGGCGGGGAGGAGCCCTACCAATATGACTTGAGTCCGATGGACGAGCGGTTAATCGTCAATGGCCGTCTCAGCCTGCGGGATATCCCGGTGAAGCAGGGCGATCTCAGTGTCTCGCTTTGGGTGAACAATATCACTGATGACGACTACCCGACCTTTGGCATTAACTTCCAAAGCCTGGGTTTGATTACCGAGCAGTACGGTCCGCCGCGCACCTACGGCCTGGATGTGCGTTACCGCTTCTAAGCGCTGCCTGCCAATCTCACAACGCGACCTGCCTGCAGGTCGCGTTTTTTTATGCCGCTTGTTTTCCGGCATTCTCCAACAGCTGCCGAATAAAACGGTACTGCTCAAACATAAACCGCCGGGTCAGCCTCGATGTCGGCGCAAGCGCGTCGAAGGCGTGAGGTGCCCCTTCAACGACTGACAGCCGGCAATCTACGCCACCAGCGGCAAGACGCTCTGCATAGCGCAAGTCTTCTTCGTAAAACAGATCGATATCGCCCACACCCAGCCAGGTAGGCGGTAAGCCAGTCAATGAGGCACGACGAGATGGCACGCTGTAGTTCGGCGCGTGCAATCCTCCAGCGGCCTGATTCAAGTAGGCAGCCCAGCCTGCGGCGTTGTTGCGATTGTTCCAGACAAAGTGCCCCTGCTGTGTCAGCTCCTCGCGAAGTGCGGTGCGATCATCCAGCATGGGGTAGTAAAGAATCTGGCCAAGCGGTTTAACCGGGCTGATATCGCAGAGTTTTTGCACCAGCGCAGCAGCCAGACCGCCGCCCGCCGATTGACCGGCGACGATGATTCGGTCGCGGCGGATGTTCAGGGTATCGGCATTTTCCTGCATCCAATCCCAGGCCGCCATGCAGTCGTCCAGCGGGCCGGGAAATGGCGTCTGTGGTGCCAAGCGATAGTCGACGGATACCACCAACAGATTCAGTTTGCGTGCATAGCGTTTGCAGTCGATCGCATTCATCCGATGCGAACCCAGTACGTAACCACCGCCGTGAATCCAGAGTATGGCGCCTGCTGGAGGCGTTCTCGTAGGGCGATAAAGCAGCAGTGGTGTAGGGCCTGCCTGTGCTTCACTAATGGTCACCAGATCGCTGGAGCGCGGTTTTGGCAGCGAGCGAGACAGGGTCCGCAGCAGCGGCAGCAGACGCTTGTGTACCGGAATACCCGGAATCGCTTTGACGGTGCGGCGGAAGTCCGGGTGCACCCGTTGAATGTCCATGTATGTTTGCTCCGGTGTGCGTGCACAGTAACGGCGATGTGGGTCAGGGGGCGTCGAGCTTGCGTTCCAAGGTGGCAATCATGTCGGCCAGCCCTTCATCCAGAATGGCTTGAGCGCTCAGTTGCTCGTGGTAGGGGCGCAGCATCAGGTAGTGCTCCTGATCCTCTCGTGCCAATTCATCCAATTGTGCGAAGGAAATGGGGGAGTGGAAGCCCCCCATCAGCTCGGCATTAACGAGTGCGATGGCTTCACAGGTAAATAGCCAGCTGTTAATCGCCAATGCCCTGCCTTCGAAACCCGCCTGTTGCAGGGTCGTGCTGACGATCCGTGCAATTCGCAACCAGCCTGAGGAGGTTTTGCCATCAATGCCAGTCACCTTGATCATGATGGGATAGCGGGCGGCGAGTGTGCGAAGCGTGGCGACCCAGTCCTCAAGCGTGCGCTGCCAGGCTTGATCAGCGGGGGCGGTGGGCATTTCAAACTGCTTACAGATGTGATTGGAGAGTTCCGCCAGGAGGGCTTCGCGACTGGGGAAATAGTTGTACAGTGCCATCGACACGGTATCCAATTCCTCGGCAACCTTGGCCAGCGTAAAGCCCTCAATCGAGTACTGCTCCAGCAGCTTCATCGAGGTGTCGATGATCATCTCCCGAGAGAGGCGACTCGGACGCCCGGCACCCGAACGCTTTGCCGGTTTTTTCTCGGACTTGGCGGCGTTGCGAGCCGGGGACTTGCGCTTGGCGCGGTCAGCCATCAGCGTAAATACCTTATCGGTAAAAAGACGCTAAGATATTAGCAAGTGCACTATTAACTGTCAGTACAAGGTTCGGCTGCCTGTCGCTCGTCGGCCCGCGACATGGGGAGTATTCATGGAATATCAAACGCTTAACTATCACCTTGAAAACCGCGTCTTGACGCTGACGCTGAACCGCCCGGAGCAGCTGAACGCGTTTACCGTGGAAATGGCCAATGAGCTTGAGCAGGTATTCCGCCGGGCCAGTGACGACGATGACGTAGGCGCCATCGTGGTGACCGGTGCAGGGCGGGCATTTTGCGCGGGGATGGATCTGTCTTCAGCGGGTAATGTGTTCGGCCTCGACGAGTCGCAGCAGCCCTCGTTGGAGGACATGGAAACACGGTTGGACACGCAGGAAATGATTGACGGCGTTCGCGATACTGGCGGCCGTGTCACGCTGGCGATCTACGATTGTAAAAAGCCGGTTATTGCTGCGATCAACGGCCCCGCTGTCGGTATCGGGATTACCATGACATTGGCCATGGATATTCGCCTGGCCTCTGAAAACGCGAAAATTGGCTTTGTTTTTGGTCGTCTCGGGATTGTGCCTGAGGCCTGCTCGACGTGGTTCTTGCCGCGTATTGTCGGTCTCTCCCAAGCGCTGGAGTGGTGTTATGAGGCCAATGTGTTTGATGCGGCAGAGGCGCTGAGAGGCGGGCTGGTTCGCTCCGTGTCGGCGCCGGATCAACTGTTGTCCGACGCCCAGGCCATCGCGGCACGGCTGGCCGCCCGTTCCCCGGTTGCCACCGCCTTGACCCGCCAGATGATGTACCGCAACTCCGCCCAGCCGCATCCCCTCGATGCCCATAAAATTGATTCATTGAGCATGTTTTACCTCAGCCAGGGCGACGGCAAAGAAGGCGTCAGCGCATTTCTGGAAAAGCGAGATGCGCAGTTTCAGGGGCGCGTTTCTACCGATATGCCACCGTTCTACGACGCGTGGAAAAAGACCCGCTGAGCGCGGCGTCAGACCAGCCCCAGGGCCAGCGCGCTGCTGATCGCCTGGGTGCGGGTTTTTACCTGTAACTTGTGGAAGATGTTCTTCAGGTGAAATTTCACCGTGTTCTCCGAGACAAACAGGTGGCGGGCAATATCCTTGTTGGTCTGTCCCTTGGCGAGCAGGGACAGCATCTGCATTTCTCTGGCGGTCAGGGATTCGGTGAGCTGGGCCGCTTCGGTGCCGGCTTGCGGGGCGCCTTCCCGATGCGTGGCATGGCTTCGCAGCTTGTTGATATAACGCCCGATATTCGCCGGCCAAAGTGCCGTGTCCTGAGCCTGTATCAAGGTCATCAACTCGGGGCCTTCATCGATAATGCTGCGGACAAAACCGTAATCGGCGGCCATGGTCAGGGCAATCTTCAGTTCCTTGCTGGCGTGATCTGCCTTGTTTTGACGGGATTTCCACAGCGCGCTGAGCAGACGCAGTTTCAGTTCGCGGGGAATGCGGTTGTTGTCCCGGGCGTCGACGATGGCGTCGCCAAGTTGCTGCTCCAGTGTCTCGTCATCGCCAAGGTAGACGGCCAGTCGCAGGCGGCCCAGTTCGGGATCTTCGCTGGCTTCGGAAAAAGGCAGATAAGGGCGCGGTGAGATGGCGTGCTTGTCCGCGCTTTGATTGTCGGCCATCAGCTTGGCGGATTGGATGTCGCCGCGAATAATCGCGCGTCGAATCGCTTCCCAGTGACAGAGTTGGATCACCCGCTGCCAGTTGGCGGTAATGCCGATATCCTCCAGCGACTCCAGCAGCGCCTCTGCCTGCGCCGCCTCGCCACGGGCGTCATAGAGTCGAATCATCGGCAGATAGGCCGCGGCCACAAAATCCAGCAGCAGACCGGTATCGATTTCCTTGCGGTACTGGGTAAACACCTTCATCGCCGTCTCGGTATCGCCTTGCTCATACAGCGGATACAGGGTGCAGCAAACCGTGGCGACGGCCGCGTAGGAATCTTCGATATCCAGGCCCTTGGCTTTAAGTGCCGACATGCTGCGCTGGCAGGCTTCGTCGACGCGCCCCTGCAGGTAGCAGCTGATAATTGTCAGGCCGGTGTTGTAGCCTGCGAGAAACGGCGCCTGTCCTTCGTGGCTGTGATTACGCCCCAGCGCAATATGGTAACGGGCGGCGGCAAAGTTGCCGTGGGCAATATCGTTAAACGCCTGAATATTCGCGGCAGCGCCAAGCTCGAAGGCCCAGAAGCCTTCCGCCTCGTGATTCTCGGTATTGATGATGCTGGCATTGGCAAAGCAGCGCTCCAGATTATCCAGCGCCATTTCCACCACGGCCATGGTGATCTGTCGCTCGGTGCGGAACTGGCTGTCGAGCTGCGCCTCATCGAGATTGCGCAGTATTTCCAGATAGGGCAGTACCTTGTTGCGGCGGCGCAGAAACGTCAGCGCCCAGGTGATTTTTACCGCCAGCCGCGGGTATTCGCGAATATGCTCAATGGGCAGCCGCGCCGCCCAGCGCTCGACACTGTGCAGGCAGGCATTGGTAATCTGCTCGCTGGCCCAGATATCCATGGCCTGCGTTGCAAGGTTGAAGTTGTTGGCGTTGAGGGCGTGACGCATCGCGTCTTCATAGAGCCCCTGCGCCATCGACCACTCCGCCGCGCGGGCGTGAATCTTGCGGTAACGGCTCACCGAGCGTTTCAGCATCAGCTCGCGCAGGTAGTGGGCGAACAAGGCGTGAAACTGGAACCAGCAACGTTCATTGTCGATGTTGTTCAGGAACAGGCCCTGCTGTTCAAGCTGCTCAAGCAGAGCCTGACTGTCTTCCCGGCCGGTGATGTATTCGCAGAGCGCCGCATTCAGCCGCGGCAGCATGGCGCAACTCAGCAGGAAGTCTTGAATGTCTTCGGCTTGCTGGGCCAGTACATTGCTCGACAGGTATTCGGTGATTTGAAAAGGTGTATAGGACTCGAGATTGTTCAGCGACTCCCGCACCGGCATCCGCGACAGGGTCAGGCGAAACAGTTGCAGCGCGGCGGGCCAGCCTTCGGTCCGGCTGTATATCGTCGACAGCTCCTCCTCGCTCAGCGACAGCCGTTGCTCGGTGGTGAAAAACTCGCGGGCTTCGTCCAGTGAAAATTTGAGCTCGTCGTAGCGGATCAGTTCGACCTGCTGATTGACCTGCATTTCCGGAATGCCGATACGCGGCAGCGAGCGGGAGCCGATAAATACGCAAACGCGGGCGGGCAGGTTGATGATGATATTGCGAAACAAGGCCTCGACCTCGCCTTCATCGATGACCTGAAAATCGTCAAAAAACAGGTGAATATCCCGGTCCATTTCCAGCAGCCGGTTGTTGAACTGGTCCGCCAGCCCCTTGGGCAGCGATGTTGCGGCGGCCGCCTGTTCGTGTGTGGGTGGGCAGGCGTCCTCAAGCTGAGAAAGCAGATGATTGAGGTGGTTCATCAAGCGGGTGAGATCGTTGTCGGCGTCGTCGAGTTTCAGCCAGGCGGTTTGAATGCCGCGTTGCACACTGTCGCGCAGTAATTGCTGCAAGAGGGTGGATTTGCCGTGTCCGGCCGGCGCCTGTACCAGAAAACAGTGCACGGCGGGGTTGTCACGGATACGGCGGATCAGGGCGTCACGGGAAACCAGCTTGCGGTCCCCGCCGGGGACCTGAAACTTTTGCTGGAACACGGGTGTGCGTTGACTGCTGGGCTTCGCGGACATGGCAATGCGATCTTTTTTATTGTTTTTACCGGGGGCGGAGGACGGGGCAACTACGCCGGTTCGGCGATTTGCACCATCACTTTGCCGTCATTATCCCCAGTGTACAGCGAACGCAGCGCCTCGGGCGCTTTTTCCAGTCCCTGCTGACAGTTGAGCCGGAACTTGAGCTGCCCGTCACGTAGCCACTGGGCCAGATAGCTCTGCATGCGCGGAAAATCGGCCGCGTGGTCCAGAATCACAAAGCCCTCAATTTTCAGGCGCTTCATAATGCTGTTGTGAAACATATAGGGGCCGGGAACATTCTCTGCCGAGTTATACATGGAGATCAGTCCACAAATGACCACCCGGCCGTTGTTGTTCATCAGCTTCAGGCAACTGTCCAATACGGCACCGCCCACATTTTCAAACTGCACGTCGATGCCGTTTGGACAGGCTTGCGCGAGTTGCGTCTCGAAGTCATCGAGCTTGTAGTTCACGGCAGCATCGAAGCCCAGGGTTTCGGTCAGCCACTGACATTTGGCGTCGCTGCCGGCAGTGCCGACAACGCGACAGCCGCTCAGTTTGGCGATTTGCCCCGCGAGGCAACCCACGGCGCCAGAAGCCGCGGTGACCACGACGGTTTCTCCGGGGCGGGGCTGGCCGATATTGAGCAGCCCGTGATAGGCCGTTGGTCCGGCGATGGCCATGATGCCAAAGGCCATGTCCAGCGCCAGTCCGTCGGGCGCGGCGAACGGCTGTACCTGAGTGGCGTCCAGAATGGAGTAGTCCGCCCATTCCCCCAGCGCGGTGACGAGCTGCCCGGGCTGGTAGAGTCGGCTGCGCGATTCCACCACCTGACAGAGGGAGAACGCTTTCATGCAGTCGCCGAGGGCGATCGGCTCCATATACAGCTCTTCGCGCTCCCCCAGCCACAGGCGGTTGGTGGCATCCATGGAAATCAGCAGGTTTCTGACCAGCAGCTCACCTTCTTCGGGAGTCGCAACGGCACGCTCCTGCAGGCTGAATGTTTGGGCATTGACCAGAGATTCGGGACGGGTGTCGAAGCGCCAGTAACGGCTGGACTGGGGTCGGCTCATGCCTGTGACTCCTTGTGACTCATTATTGTTTATAGGAATACCTCTTTTGTACCGCAAAAGGCCGGGAGCAATCATCTACCCGTTAGGGTAGTGCTCGTTCGTTTTCAGACTTCGCATAATTTCCCTCAACGCCAGCAGCAAACTGTCACCTAGTGGCAGCAAGAACTGCTCGTATGGGTAGTAGTCCGCTCAGGGCTGCTTCACCAGAATGCCCACATAAACCTATAAAAAGAGAATTGGCATGGGAAAACTCATCAATATTGATAACGGCGGCACCCTGACCGATATCTGGGTTCTGGATGGTGAGAACTCGTATCACACCAAAACCATTACCACGCCGTATGACCTCAGCAAGTGCTTCTTTGAAGGCCTGAAAAAAGTCTCGGAAGACATTTACGGCAAGGAAGATCTGCGGGCGCTGCTGCAATCCACCGACCATATCCGCTACTCCACGACTCAGGGGACAAACGCACTGGTCGAACGCAAGGGGCCCAAGCTTGGTCTGTTGCTCAACGGCGGTGACCGCAGTTGGTGCTGCGACGACGATCAGCAGCGTGCCTTGTTCGATGGGCTGCTGGGTGACCGCGTAGCCGTGCTCCCTGCCGATGCGGAAGGTGAAGCTTTTCAGCGGGCGTTGACCGATGCGGTGAACAGTCTGTCTGCAAGCGGCGCCAGCCGTATTGTGGTGGCCTACACCGGTGAGGATTACGCCGCGCAGGAGAGTGCCTTGCGCAAGGCGATGCTGCGCGCCTATCCCCGGCACCTGCTGGGCTCGGTACCCGTCCTTTACGCCAGTGCGCTGTGCCGTCACAGCAATCCGAATACCCGCCTGTGGACCTCGCTGTTCAATGCGTTTCTGCATCCGGCGATGGAGCGCTTTCTGTACAACACCGAAGGCGATCTCTCTCAGTACCGCATGCGCAACCCCCTGTTGGTCTATCGCAACGATGGCTACTCGGGGCGGGTGGCAAAAACGGTGGCGCTGAAAACCTACAGCTCTGGTCCCCGCGGCGGTGCAGAGGGGGCGCTGGCTTACAGTCGCTACTACCAGGCCAAACGGGTAATCACCATCGATGTGGGCGGCACTACCACCGATATCGGCCTGATTGAAAATGACCGCATTGTCGACAACCGCTACGGGCTGGTTGAAGGCGTGCGCTGTGCCGACCCGCTGGCGGAAATTGTCAGCGTCGGCGTTGGCGGTGGCTCGATTATTCGGGCGGAGAACGGCGCGATTTGTGTCGGGCCGGAATCGGTCGGTGGTGCGCCTGGTCCGGCCTGCTTTGGCATGGGCGGCGAGCTGGCCACCATCACGGATGCACTGCTACTGATGGGGCTGCTCGATCCCAAGACGTACTTCGGCGGCAAGCTGGCATTGCGCGCCGACAAGGCCGAGGCCGCGGTGCGCAAACACGTTGCCGAGCCGCTGGGGCTGGATGTGCCCTCTGCCTGTCTGCAAATGCTGGATGCCTGGGCGGGAAAAATTGCCGACGGCATTCGCGACTACACCGACATTACCGACGACTCCGTACTCATGGCCTTTGGCGGCGGCGGCCCCATGGGCGTGGCGGCCATCGCCAGAAGCGCCGGCATTGCCAGTGTGCTGATTCCACGCTTATCGGCGGTGTTCAGCGCGCACGGCATCGGCTTCAGCGACATTGCGCATATCGCCTCTGAAACCGTTGATGGTGGCGACGACGATGCTCTGAGCCGTGCCTTTGACGTGCTCAAAGACCGGGTGCTCAGGGATATGCGCACCGAGGGTTACGAGGCGGAGGAGTGTCGCCTGGAAGCCTGGTGCGACACCGAGCAGGGGCCGGTAGACCTGCCGATAACGGCGGAGTTATCGCTGGCTGATGTCTCCCTGCCCGATGAGCGGCTGTTGCTGAACGTGCGTGCGGTGAAGGCGATTCACCATGCCCGTCTGGCCGACCCGGCCGACCTGCAGGCCATGGCAGCGGTGCCCGAGGGTGAGCGTTCACTGCTGGTCGCGCAAGAGAGAACACAAGCGGTGCCGGTGTATCGCGTCGAACAGCAGCAGGCCGGCGCACAGGCCAGTGGCCCGGCGGTACTGGAAGAAGCCTTCTGGACCTGCGCCGTGCCCGATGGCTGGGATTTCCGCTTCACCGCCAACCGCGACATTTTGCTGAACGTGACCAGCCAGCGTCAGACGAGCTGAATAAGGAGAAAAATAATGAAAGTTCAGGTAACCGAATACCTCAGGGTCGACCTCAATGAAGAGCAGTGGGAATGCAATCGCTGTGACCATGTGCTGGGTTCTGCGCGAGAAAACTACAAGCATTTTTTGCTGATCCACGACCGCAATCCCCGCGAAGTTCACGAGCCGCTGCTGGACCCGGAGCGCTACCGTTTCTGCTTCTCGCCAGACCCGGAAGTCTGCGTGATCTATGAATTCTACTGCCCTAACTGTGGCGTGATGATGGACGTGGAATACACCGTTCCCGGCCACGCACCCCTGCACGATCTGGAATTGGACATCGACTCGCTGCGGGAGAAATGGCGCGGTGTGCCGGACAGCAGCACTGGCAGCGTCAAGGCATAAGGGGGGCGAGCAGATGAGACGTATTGCAGTAGATATCGGCGGTACCTTCACCGACTGCTTTGTCAGTTGGGATTCCCGCTTTGTACAGACCAAGGCACTGACCAGTCACCACAATCTGGCATTGGGCTTTAATGATGCGCTGGATCAGTCCTGCGAAATTCTTAACGTTGACCGGCGCGAGTTGTTGCAGGCGGTGGATTCTGTGCGTTACGCCACCACTCTGGGCACCAACGCGTTGATCGAGCGCCGTGGCCCCAAGGTCGGCCTGCTGATTACCAGCGGCTTCGACAGCACCATTCCCATCTCCCGCGGTCGCGGGTACGGCGATGGTCTGCCGGATGAGAAGGCCCGCGATCTGTCCCGTGCCCGGCGCCCCGATCCCATTGTTCCCATTGCGCGGATTCGCACCGTCAAACAGCGGATGAACTACCGTGGCGAGGTGTTGATGGACCTCGATGAGCAAGATGTGCGCAACAAGCTCAAGGAGCTGGTGGATGCCGGTGTGCAGGCCATCGTGGTGAACATGATCAACTCGGTGGAAAACCCCGAGCACGAGCTGCGTATTCAGGAGATCTTCGAAGAGGAGTTTCCCTCCTCGATGCTCGGCGCGATTCCCATGGTGCTCTCCCATCAGGTGGTCGGGCGCAAGGGCGAATACGTGCGGACCTCGTCGGCCATTATCGACGCCTTCCTGCATTCCGCCATGTATTTCGCAATGAACGCGCTGGAGCAGAACCTGCGGGAAAACGGTTACGACCGGCCGATGCTGTTGGTGCATAACTCCGGCGGTATGGCGCAGTTGAACTCCACCGATGCGCTGAAGACCCTGCACTCGGGCCCCGTTGCCGGCATTCATGCCGCCGGTCAGCTCGCCCTGCAGGGCGATGTACAGAATATTGTCTGCGGCGATATGGGCGGCACTTCCTTCGATATCGGTCTGATTACCGAGGGCGGCACCAAACACTACGATTTCAGCCCGGTGGTTGATCGCTGGCGAGTCACCTTGCCGATGGTGCACCTGGTGACATTGGGGGCCGGGGGTGGCTCTATCGCCAGCTACGACCCCATCTTCGACACCGTGCGCATCGGTCCGGAAAGTGCGGGCAGTGACCCCGGTCCGGCCTGCTACGACCGCGGCGGTATGAACCCCACCGTCAGTGATGCCGACCTGATCCTCGGCTACCTCGATCCGGAGAACTATGCCAAGGGCGCGATTCCGTTGAATAAGCGTCGCTCGTATCAGGCGCTGGAAGATATCTGCGACGAGATGGATATCGACGAGGTGGACGCGGCTCTGCTGATCAAGTCCATGGCCGACAGCGAAATGGCGGCGGGACTGGTGCGCGAACTCAATGGCGGCGGTTATCAGGCCTGCGACTTTGTCTTTCTGGCCTACGGCGGCAATGGTCCGCTGCACTGCTGCGGCATTGCCGACAAGGCGGGCATTCGCCGTATTCTGGCGCCGCCCTACAGCAGCGTGTTCTCCGCCTGTGGCGGTGCCGGGCTGGACCAGATGCACATCCACGAGAAGAACGTCTCACTGGGCTTTTACAACAAGCACACTCGCTCGTTGTACAACCAGTACGACGCTTTCAACGCGCTGGTTGCCGATCTGGAAGAAAAGGGGCGACAGGATCTGCTGCGTCAGGGCTTCAAGGACGAGGACATTCAGTACGTGCTCGAACTGGATATGCGCTATGGCATTCAGAAAATGGAAATCAGTATCGCGCTGGACAATCGCCGACTGAGCAAACCGGGCGAAGTGCTGGCCGCCATTGAGCAGATGAACGACGACTTCGGCAAACGCTACGGCAAGGAGATCGTATCGCCCGAGTCGGGAGTGTGGGTCACCACCATTCGCGTCGTATCACGGGTGGATTTGGGCACGGTCACCTTTGATGATCTTGCGCCTCCTGCGCAGCGTATCGCGCCGCCGACGCCGGTGGCACATCGGGAGTGTCACTTCCAGGCCGCCGACGGTGCGGTAGCGACCCCGATCTACGGTATCGAGGCCCTGCAGCCCGGCGTGCAGATCGATGGACCCGCCATCGTCAATCCCGGCGAAACCACGTACCTGGTCGAGCCCGGCTGGACCTATGTCGCGGCAGCACAGGGCGCGGTGTGGTTTCTGCGCAATACCCCCTCTGACGAATAACAACAAGAAGCCGGCGGTCGCCCGTCGGCTCAGGAGAACATCATGACAACGAATACCCCCGCATTGAATCCGGATACCGCCGACGAGAGCACGCTGGTCAATACCTTTCTCAGCAAGAACCGGGCGTTTCTCGGTCCCGATCCGGAAATTCAGCGCAACCACCATGTGGCGCCGCGCAGCGAGCGCGAAGAGCGCGTCCTCTCCGGCGAGGTCGACAATAATCTGTTTGCCGAGATCCGCTCCGGTTTGCGGGCCGCGCTGGACGAGACCTTCAAGATTGCCGAGATGACGGTGGCCTCACCTGCGGCGCAGTGCGCGGATATGTCTACCGGTTACTTCACCGCCTCGGGTGACCTGTCACTGGCCTCGACCCGCGGTGTGGCCGGCTTCACTGTGAGCCTGCATTACCCCATTCGTTTCATTCGCAAATATTTCGAGCAGGATGAAACAGTGGGTATTAAAGAGGGCGATGGTTTCCTGCTCAACGACGCCCACTACGGCGGTATTCACAGCCCGGACCAGCACCTGTTCATGCCGATTTTTGATCAGGGCGAAATCGTTAGCTGGTGTGTCTGCGCGATGCACGAAGGGGAAATCGGCGCGCGGGTGCCCGGGGGTATGGGGCCGATGATTGAGTCGCCCTGGGACGAAGGGCTGCGCGGTTCACCTATTAAAGTGGTGGAAAATTACGCGCTGAAAACCGATCTGGTGACCTTTCTGCAGAACAGTTGTCGCGAGCCCCAGACCATGCTGGCCGACCTCAAGGCGCGGCTGGCGGCCTGCTGCCGACTTGAGCGCCGAGGCAAGGAACATATCGCTCGCTACGGCATTGATTCGGTTATCGGCTTTCTGCGCAGCAATGTGGAATTCATGCGTGACGAAGGGCGTCGACGTATTGCCGAGCTGCCGGACGGCACTGTGCGCACCCAGTTCTACATTGATGACACCATGCGCGAACCCGCGCTGATGAAGGTGGTGTACAACTTTACGGTGAAGGGTGACAAGGTCATCGTCGATCTGCGTGGCAGCTCGCCCGAGCTGTTTAACCGTCCCATCAACAGCCTGCTCAGCACCCAGGTGCTGGGTGTGGCAATCACCCTGGCCCACCATATCTGGCCGGATATGCCTTGTGCGCAGGCCATTATCGACTGCTTCGAGTTCATCACCGATCCGGGCACCATTCCCGACTGTAGCGATCAGGTGCCGGTGGCGCTGTGTGTGCAGCCCATGTTCAAAATCATGACGGCGGCCGAACTGGCCTTCGCCAAACTCTACTTCGGTGCGCCCAAGCAGTATGGCAAAACCAAGGCCGGATGGTTTAACCAGCCCGCCGCCATTATCTACGGCGGCATCAACCAGCATCAGGATTCCTGCGGCAATATGTGCGGCGACCTGAACGGCATGGCCGGGGGCGCAAAATGCGATGAGGACGGCGAACACAGCATCGCCCCCTGTTTCGGTGCCAATGTGGATATCGGCGAGAGCGAAGAAGCGGAAGAGCAACTGCCGTTTATCTATGCGATTTCCAAGCGCATCTGGCCGGGCAACTGTGGCTTTGGCAAATTCCGCGGCGGCGCGGCCTACGAATACGGCCTGATGCGCTACGGTGAACAGCCTTTCGGCTTCCAGACCTTTACCGCCGGCTCCTACTTCCCGTCGACCTTCGGGCTGTTCGGCGGCTATGCCTGTCCGACCTATGGCACGGCGCGGGTACGTGGCAAAAACCTGTTCAAGACGATGAAAGAAACCCCGGAGCTGTTCGAGGCGTCCATGGCCACCATCATGAATGAGCGGCCCATCGAAGGTGCCGAATACACCAGTCATTCGATGGCGGTGGCTTTTGAACTGTATCCGGAAGGCGAGCTGTTCATGACCAGTCAGGGCGGCGGTGGCGGCTACGGCGATGTGCTGGACCGCGATCCGGAGCTGGTGGTGAAAGACCTTGAAGAGGGCCTGATCAGTCACACCACGGCCAGTTCGCTCTACGGGCTGGTCTACGACGAGAAGACCCTGGCTGCCGATCTGGAGGCCACGGCCGAGCGCCGCGATGCCATACGCCGTGCGCGTATTGAGAAGGGCCTCAGTTGGGATGCGTTTATGGCGACCCGCGTCAAGGCGCAGCCACCCGAGGGCGTGCCGTTCTTCGGTGCCTGGAACGACTCCAAGGAACTCTACTGCGGGCCTTTCGGCAAGGCGCTTCCCGGTGAACTGCCGCCGATTATTTTGCCTGATCCCAAAGACGTGGAGATTCAGGAATTGAAAGCGAAGCTAAACGCTTTGCAGGGCTAGTCCGGTCGGTGCCCCAGGGCACCGCAACGCCAATCACAATAATGACGGGATGAACATGCTGGAATCCAACGCCATGAATACACACCAACTCTGGCTGAATGCCCATGCATTTGCCGAAAATGTTCTGAATCAGGGGCGGGTGCTGCAATGGCACAACCCGATTGAATTTGCCGAGAACTACAAAAAAATCCAGGGCATTGTCTCGGCCGACCGCCTCAGTCTGCCGCTCATGGGGTTTCTCGACTACTGGGTCGATGCCCATCCCCATGTCCTGCAGACCATGACCGGCAAACGCCGGGTGCGCTACGCCATCAAGAAATTGCTGACCAATGAAGACATGCGTCAGGAGCTGCGTGAACTCGTGGCCGCCTGCTGCGCGATGGTGCCCTGCGAGTTGTTGATTGAACTGCCGTCCAATGCGGCGCTCATCGCCTGGGCCCACGGTCTCGCCAATCCCGGCGAAGAGGTGTCTGGCCTGAGCGATCTGGATATCGACTCTACCTCGGTCTACCTGGCTGATACGGTGCGACAGCTCAAGGCGGCCGGAATCGCGGGGGTGGTGAGCACGCTGTCTGATGCCGACATGGCGGCGGGGGCGACCGTGGAGCTATACCAGCCGTTGATGAATGTGGCGGCGAACTATCACTGGCAGTTTGCTTTCCGTTGCCCGGTGATGGCCACTGCAGAGCGCTTCTCTGCAGGTGATTGGCATTGCCTCGGCGGTGATATGAGCAGCCAGCGCAAGGACCTTATCTCGCTGCCTGCGGCGTTCTGGTCTGCCGAGGCTTCGGATGAGCTTGGTGACGCGCCGTGGTATTACGCGGAGCTGCCCGCCTTTGTCGAGCCAGAGCAGGTTCGGCAGAAGCTGACGCAACTGCGCGGTTTGGCCTAGGAGGTGCCCATGATTGTCGAAGGGCAAAAACTCTGGGAGCCGTCCGCGGCGTTTGTTGAAAGCAGCAATATGACCGCGCTGATGCACTGGCTCGGCGAGCGGCAACACCTGCAGTGCAAGAACTATAAGGAACTGTGGCAGTGGTCAGTCACCCAGCCCGAAGCGTTCTGGGCGGCGATGTGGGACTACTTCGAGGTGATCAGCGATACGCCTTACGAGCGCGTACTCAGCGATCGCCAGATTCGCCCCGGAGTGCGTTGGTTTGAAGGCAGTCGGGTAAATTTTGCCGAACATATCCTGCGCCACAAGGGCAGCCATGCGGCAATTTCGGCTATGGCCGAAACTCGTGATCTGGAGGTCACGAGTTGGGATGAGCTGGCATCGCAGGTGCGCCGCGTGGCAACGAAGCTGCGCGAGTGGGGGATTCGCCCTGGCGACCGCGTGAGTGCGGTGATGCCCAATCGACCGGAGACCGTTGTCGCCATGTTGGCGGTGATCAGCATTGGCGGTGTGTGGAGTAATGCGGCGCCTGAGTTTGGTACTCAGGCGATTCTTGACCGCCTGGGCCAGGTTGAGCCCAGGCTGGTCTTTTTTGGCGACGGTTATGAGTTTGGCGGCAAACGCTTTGATCGCACGGCCATGCTGTCTGAGCTGCTGGCGGCGTTGCCCTCTGTGGAGCGGGTAGTGCGGCTGGATGTGCTGGGTGACTGCCCCGCGTTTACAGCCGATGCCGAGGTCAGCGACTGGCCGGGTTTGATGGCGGCCGCTGATCCGGGAGAGGCCGCGTTTCAGTTTGAGCGGGTCGCCTGTGATCACCCGCTGTGGTTTGTGTTTTCCTCCGGCACAACGGGCCTGCCCAAGGCCATCGCTCACTCCCATGTGGGCGTGCTGATTGAAATGCTCAAGTTCATGACTTTCCACATGAACCTGAAGACCGGCGATAACAGTTTCTTCTACACCACCACGGGTTGGGTCATGTTCAATCTGGTGGTGGGGATGATGCTGACCGGTGCCGGCGCCATTCTCTACGATGGCAGCCCCGTGTATCCGCAAACCGATATGTTGTGGAAACTGGCAGAGCAGAGTCAGGCCAGTCACTTCGGTGCCAGTCCGACCTATGTACAACTGATGGAGAGCAATCAGGTGGTGCCGAAACAGCACTATGCGCTGGACAAGCTCACCACCGTGCTGGTCGGCGGCTCACCGTCCATCCCCTCAACCTTTGCGTGGTTCTATCAGAATGTGAAGGACGAGCTTTGGGTGACCTCCCAGAGCGGCGGCACTGAAATCGCCAGTGCCTTTGTTGCCGCCACACCGACGCAGCCCGTTTACGCTGCCGAGATACAGGCGCGGGCGTTGGGCATGTCGGTAAAAGCCTTGAATGACAGCGGAGAGCCGGTGATTGATGAAGTGGGCGAACTGATCTGCGATACACCATTCCCGTCCATGCCGCTGTACTTCCTTGGCGATGACGACAATAGCCGTTACTGGTCTTCGTATTTTGAAGAGATTCCCGGTGTCTGGCGGCACGGCGACTTTATCAAAATCAATGAACGCGGTGGCTGTTATATCTACGGTCGCTCTGATGCCACCTTGAACCGCTTTGGGGTTCGCATTGGCACCTCAGAGATCTATCAGGCAGTGGAATCTCTGGAGGGTGTCAGCGACAGTCTGGTGGTGTGTATTGAAACCGCAGACGGCGGTTTTTATATGCCCTTGTTTGTCAGCCTGACTGCGCAGCAACGCTGTGATGAGGCGTTGAAGCAAGAGATTACCCGCAAGCTGAAAACTGCCTGCTCGCCCCGCCATGTCCCCGACGAGATTATTCCCGTCCCCGACATTCCCTACACGCTGACCGGCAAAAAACTGGAGGTGCCGGTGCGTAAAATTCTAAAGGGGGCCAAAGCCGACGAGGTCGCCAGCCGTGGTTCCATGCGAAACCCTGACAGCCTGGATTTCTTTGTCGATTTTTATCGAGAAAAGAAACACTGGATGTGAGTTTGCTTATGGGCTTTTAAGGACTCCCCGAATGGGTAGTTAAAAGCCCAACTTCTCTACCGCTACTATTTGAGTCCTTATCAAAGCTGGGTGGTGATACACAGTCCCATGAATTCTGTTGAATCGTAGTACGCCCGATTTTTCATAATATTAATAAGAACGGGATGGTTAACATTGAAAAATAAAAAATTGCTGGCGTCAAGCATTTTGTTGAAATCACGCGAAGCTTGAAACCATATACGGGGCAATAGGTTAGCTCTGTTTCATGCCGTTCGCAGAGGATGCGGCATTGTGGGCTGGGAGCCACATAAGAGCCTGGAGAAAGAGAGTCGAGTCGCGTTGCAGCGATGGAGATTGCCAATGGCTGGCAGGCTTGTTCAGTCATCTTAGCCGATTCCCTCGCAGCCTATCCAGAACGAAGAACGCGCAGCGTTGGGCTGCGCGTTCGAGGGATGGTCAGTCTGGTTCCAGTGCATCTTCAGCTTGGCTTCGGTGGCACGGCCTTGCTGCCGTTTCCTTTCCTGAATCCCCGATCCCCCGCCATGAACGCCTCCAGCATGTGCGGGATCAGCGTCGAGGCATCGACCGCCTCGCCATACGCCTGCGCATGCAGCGCGGCGTAGCGGTCGAGATCGGCTTTCAAGCTGGCCGGGCAAGCGAAGGTCAGCTTGACGCTTTCGGTCTTGGGTAGCGGCCCCAGCCGCAGTTTCTTGGTCGTGCTCATCGAGAAGTCCCCTTGTTGAAGAACAGCGGCTGATAAGGCCGTAGCACCAGATCGCGGTTGACGATGATGCGCACCGGCAAGCCGGGGCGGCTGGTCAGCGTGGGTTGGATGTTGAGATTGCGCCGGGTCACTTCCTGGCCGACCTGGTTCACGGTGTCCTGCAGGCTGTCGCGCCCGGCGATGATGACGCGATCGCCGTCCTGGCGGTTCTCAGGTGCAGCCAGTTCGGCACCGACACCCAGCAGCGTGGTCAGCACGGCACCTGCAAAGATCCGATCCCAATGCCAGTCCACGTTGTCCTCCAGACCGGCATAGCCTGCCGGGTCGGTGCCGATCAGGTTGTCGAGCGTGAGTGATGACGTGTCGGGCAGGATGATGCGATTCCACACCACCTGCACGCGGCTCTGGCCGTAGCTGACCTGGCTGTTGTACTTGCCCAGTATGCGAGATCCCTGCGGGATCAGCAGGAACTTGCCAGTGGCCGTGTCGTAGATCGGTTCCGTCACCGTGGCGATCACGTCGCCCGGCAAGTCGGACTTGATGCCCGTGACCAGTGCCCCGGCAATGACCGTTCCGGCCATCACCTGATACGGCGAGGTGGGCATTTGCAGGTTGCCGGAGTTACGGGTTTCCGTAGAACCGCCTGTCAGGAACGCCTCTTTCTGGTCTTGCCGGTTCTGCACGGCAGTCGGATCAGCAGGCTGGGCCGCCGTCGAGGCCGGGCCAGCGGCCAGTGGATCGAAAGCGGCATTGGCGGCGAAGCCCGGCGCGGCAGCGACTTGCGACTGCGCCACGGGCGCGGCCTGCGGGGAGCCGGTGCGGAAGAACACCGTTGAAGCTGCCGCCGCTTCTGCTTCCTTGTGCAGCGCATCGTTGGGGTCGTAGCCGGGCGCGGCATAGGTGGCGGCGACCGGCTGCTGCGAATTGACGATGGCCGGCCCCAGATCACCCGGTAGCGGTGGCCCCAGCTCCGGCACGTCGGGCGGCAGCGCTGGCAACTTGGAATAGTCGGCAGGAAGTTGGTCGAGGCCTTCCGAGCGCGATACACGATCCACGTTGTACAGTTCGGTGGATTCGCCCGCGCCGCGTTGCTGCGGTTGCAGTGACCAGATCAGCGCGCCCATCACGCCAACCGACAGGCCGCCAGCGAGGATGGCCAGCGTGCGTCGGTTCAGACGCGTGACCGGGCGCGGTTGGGCGCGCAGCGCCACCGCCTCGGGTGCCATCTTGTCCGCCTGCGGCGTGGCAAGGTCGGGAGTGTCGTCCTGGCTCATGCTCAGTTCCTCCCGACGATGCCATCCGCGCGCTCGATGCGCACCATATCGCCCTTGTCGGCCCCCAGGCGCAGTTCTGCTGCACCGAACAGGCGATCCACGATGTAGTACGGCGAGCGGAAGCGATAGTTCACCAGTTGCCCGTCGCCCTGTGCGCCGATGACGAACAGCGGCGGCAGCTCGCCCTGGGCGATGCCTGCCGGGAACTGGATATAGACCTTCTCGCCATCATCAAAAGCGCGCAGCGGTTTCCACGATGGATTGCTGCCGCTGATTGCATAGCGAAAGCGGATGTTATCCAGCGACAAGCCTGCATCGACCGGCGCGGCAGCGTTGGCGGCTTGGGCTTGGCGCCGCAAGGCCAGCATTCGGTCTTTCGGGTAGTCCCAGGACACCGACGCCATCCATGCCTTGTCGGTCGAAGTCAGTTCCAGCAGGTACGTCCTGCGGCTGGTGGTAATGACCAGATTGGTCTTCAAGCTGGAACGGATAGGCTTGACCAGCACATTGACGCGCAGATCGGCCCCGCTGCCGCTGGAGGTGTCACCGACGATCCAGCGCACGGTATCGCCCGCAGCGACCGTCACCAGTTCCTCGCCAGGCTGGAGCGCGATCACCGTCACGCGACCTACTGACGCATAGACCTGGTACAGCGCGCCATCGCTATACGGCCAGACCTGGATCGCATTGACATAGCCTTCGCGCGTCGGAGCCACCCGTGCCTCGGCATTGGCTTTCGAGACACGTACCGTCTCATCAGCCGGTTCAGGCGCAGGCTTCGCATCCTTTTCCTCCGGCACTGGCTTCAACTGCTCAGGCAATGGCAGTGGCTCTGCAATAGTGACCACCTCGATCGGCACAGGCATTTCCGGCAAAGGCTCCGCCTGTACCGGCTCATCCAAGGAAATCACTGGCGGGGGTTTGCCCTGCGTGGCGCAGCCGGCCAAGGCCAGCACGACAAGCGGCAAAGCGTAAAAACGGAAAGGCACATTCATGGCTTCACTCCTTCAGACGAATCCAGTTCACGGCTCCACGACAGGCCATTGACGTAGATGCCCAGCGGGTTGCGGCGCAGGCGTTCTTCGGTGCGCGGGGTCTGCTGCACGATGGACACCACCGCCGTCCATCGCTCCAGCCCGGCCGCCGCGCCATTGACGTAGCGGCGTTCCATCCAGCGCACGTTGAACGACGCATCGCTGGCGCGAACCACGCTGGTGATCTGTACCGTTACCGACTCTTTGCCGATGCGGGCGAACGGGTCATTCACCCGCGCATAGTCGTTAAGCACCGCCGCGCCTCGGTCGGTGGTGTAGTCGTAGGCATCGAGCCAGTTCTGGCGCACGACGATGGGGTCGATGGACAGTGAGCGCACCAGCGTCACGAACCGCGCGATATGGTGTGCCGTCTGCGCATCGGTGGGCCGGTACGGCGTGGCCGCTTCGCCCACGGTGCGCACCTGGCCGGACTGATCGACTTCGATGACATAGGGCGTGACGATGGATTGGGCCGAGCGCCACACCAGGCCACCGGCCATCAGCAGCGCGAGCACCAGGCAGCCGAAGGCCATCAATCGCCAGTTCTTGGCCTGCACGCGGGCCGAGCCGATGCGCTCGTCCCACACCTGGGCAGCGGCTTGATACGGGGTGGCAGGCTGCGGCGTATCGGCATAGCGCACCTGCGGTCGTTTGAATCGCATGGCGTTCTCCTTGAAAGTCAGCTATCGGAATCTCGCAGACTCGGGCCTTGGCCCGAACCGCCGCCGTCGCCACCGCGCAGCGTGTGCGCGGCCGTGGTGGTGGCCTGGGTGAGTCGTTGGCGGCGTTGCAGGCGCTTGGCCCAGCCCGGTTTTTCCTGCTTCTGCGCGTTGGCCGTGTCGCCAGCGGCATCGCCTGCGGTGGCCTGCCCGGAACTGGCAGCGCCACCGCCTGAGCCACCATCGGTGCCGGAGCCTTGCCAGCCTGCTTTGAATGGCGCGGCCGCCTTGGCTGCCGCCGCTTTGATGCCTGCACCGGCGCGCTGGCCAGCGGCCTGTGCGCCGCCCTTGGCGACACTGCCCAGTCCAGCCATCGCGCCTTTGGCTCCGCCGCCCGCAGCGGCAGAACCGGCCTGGAAAGCCGACTTCGCGCTGCCAGCCGCCGAAGTCGCGGCCCGCGCGCCAGCCCCGGCGAGCTTGGCGGCAGCCGGTGCCATGCGCGCTCCGGCCATCACGGCACCGCCCACGCCGGTGGCGGCGGCACCTACGGCAACCGCCGCGCCTGCGGCACCAATCGCAGCACCGGCCATCGCGCCTGCGCCAAGCTGCGGTGCACCGGATACCAGCCCGGTGGCAATGCCCGGCCCGAAGATCCCCAACGCCAGCAGCGTGAGCGAGGCCAGCATGATGACCACTGCATGGTCGATGGACGGCTCGGCCGGATGCACCTGGAACTCGGCAAACAGGCCCGAGCCGATGCCGACGATGACGGCCAGCACCAGCACCTTGATGCCCGAGGACACCACGTTGCCCAGCACCTTCTCGGCGAGGAAGCTGGTCTTGTTCCACAGCGCGAACGGCACCAGCACGAAGCCCGCGAGCGTGGTCAGTTTGAACTCGATCAGCGTGATGAAAAGCTGGATCGCCAGCACGAAGAAACACAGGATCACCACCGCCCAGGCCAGGAACATGACCACGATGGGCGTCATGTTCACGAACACTTCGGGGAAGCCCGCCATGTCGCTGATCTGCTCAAGAATGGGGGCCGCCGCGTCGATGCCGGTCTTGGCCAAGCGTCCCGGTTGCAGGAATTCGCCCATGCTCATCGTCGAGCCGCTGGCCGTCAGGCCGAGGCCCGCGAACGAGCGGAAGACAATGCTGGCCAGCCAGTTGAAGTTGTTGATGATGTAGGCGAAGGCACCGACGTAAAGCACCTTGCGCAGCAGTTTGGCGATCACATCATCGCCCTGATCGGTGGCGTGGCTCATCGCCCAGTACAGCCCGGCAATCGTCATGTCGATGACGATCAGCGTGGCGGTGAGGAACGCGACTTCGCCCTGCAGCAGCCCAAAGCCCGAGTCGATGTAGCGCGAGAAGGTAGCGAGAAATCGGTCGATCACGGTCACGTCATTCATGGCACGTCCCCCTCGAAGGGCATGGCGCCCTGGTCACTGATGGGCGAGTCGAAGCTCGGCGGGATCGGCGGCAGATCGGCCAACGTGCGGAACTCGTCAGGCCCGGTTTCACCGGCGACGAAGCGCCGCCGGAAAGCGTCGGCCGCGGGCAGGCAGGCGTCTTCGCCTGCGGCCGTCCTGTCGGCGGCACACTGCACACGCAAAGCCTTGAGCCGCACGGGATCAGCGACCAGGTCTTCGGTCGGCTGCTGGCTGCAAGCGACCAGCAGCACGGGAAGCAGCAAGGAAACGCATCGCATGGCCGTCTCCCGTCAGTTGCCGTAGAAATCCACGCGCTGCGGCGTGTACGGCGTGCCATCACCCAGGAAGCGGCGCGTCACTTCACGGCCACGCTCGACAGCCGCTGCTTGGCGTGCCAGTTCCAGCGCGGCGGCGCGTTCCTGCGTGATCTGGAGTTGCTGCGCCTGGATGGACTGCTTGGCCTGCAAGGCCAGAAGCTGGTTGGTCGCCTGCATGGCTTGCAGCGCGCCGGTGGCGGACTGACTTTGGCTGACCAGATCGGACAGTGCGCTTTCGTCTTTTGCCAGGTTCTGCGACACCTGCGCCTGCATCCGCATCGCGGTATGCAGGCCATTCAAGGTGTTCTTCCAGCGCTCCTGCGCGTCGCGCACCATCTGGTCGCCGCTGACAGTCGCGGCGTACTGCTCCGGGTACAGCCGGGCGAAGGTCGCATCCATGCTCTGCACGTCGTAGGCCAGGCCGCGTGCCTCGGCGATCAGGCGTTCGGTCGTGGCGAGCGTCGAGCGCAGGCGATTGACGATGTTGAAGTCCAGATTCGCCAGATTGCGCGCCTGGTTCATCAGCATCTGTGCTTCGTTCTGGAGTTGGTTGATCTGGTTGTTGATCTGCTCCAACGTGCGCACGGCGGTCAGCGTGTTCTGCACGAAGTTGGACGGGTCGAACACCGTCAGCGCGGATGCGGGCTGAACGATTAGCAGCGACACCGACAGCACGGCGGCAAGCGAGACAGACAGCAGACGGGGCTTGGTCTTCATGGCAAGTTCTCCTGTGGTTGGGAAAGAAAGGAAGTGGCCGCCGGTGCGGACGGCAACAGGTCGGCCGCCCAATCGAGGCCGCGATGACGTAGCCAGGCACCGGCAAAGCCAGGTGTGCCTGCGTCCAGCAGCATGCGATCCATGTCGCGTTGGTCTTGTGGGGTGGATGCCCCGGCGAAGGCCAGCGTGGTTGGCCCCAGGTCGAGGTCGAACAGGCGATTGCCCAGACGCGATTGGTAGTAGTAGTCCCGCTTGGGCTGCGCGGTCGCCACGATCTCGATCTGGCGAGAGTTCAGCCCAAAGCCTTCGTAGATCGTGCGAATCTGCGGCTCGGTGGCCTGCGGATTAGGGAGAAAGATCCGACTGGCGCAGCTTTCAATCACCGCCGGTGCAATGCTCGAATCCTTGATGTCGGCCAGCGACTGCGTGGCGAACATGACGCTGACATTCTTCTTGCGCAGCGTCTTGAGCCACTGGCGAATGCGGGCGGCGAACACAGGGTCATCGAGGAACAGCCAGGCTTCATCGAGGATCAGCAGCGTGGGCGCGCCGTCGAAGCGTTCATCGAAGCGGGCGAACAGGTAGCCCAGCACGGCCAGCACCGCCGCCTTGCTGTGCATCAGTTCTTCCATCTCGAAGCACTGCACGCCGCCGGAACCCAGGCGGTCGGCATCGGCATCCAGCAGCTTGCCGTGGGCACCGCCCAGCACATAGGGCGCAAGCGCCTGGCGCAGTGCGTTCGATTGCAGCAGTACCGACAGGCCCGTCAGCGTGCGTTGCTCCGCTGGCGCACCGGCCAAGCTGCCTAGTGCCGACCAGATCGCAGCCTTCTCGTCCGGGCCAATGACGACACCTTCATGCAACAGGCGGCCTTCCACCCATTCGGCGGCCCAGGTGCGGTAGCCCTCCTGGTCGATGCGGGCCAATGGCTGAAAAGCAATCGCCCCGTCATTGCCGAGGTCGTAATGCTCGCCGCCCAGCCCGAGGATGGTGGCGCGCATCGAGCGGCCCATGTCGAAGGCGAAGATGCGCGAGCCGGGATAGCGGCGAAACTGCATTGCCAGCGTGGCGAGCAGCACCGACTTGCCCATGCCGGTTGGCCCGGCGACCAGCGTGTGGCCCACATCGCCGATGTGCGTCACCAGCCGGAACGGCGTCGCGCCATCGGTGCGGGTGACGATCAGCGGCGGGCCATCCAGATGCGCGTTCTTCTCCGGCCCGGCCCACACGGCGGACAGCGGCATCATGTGCGTCAGGTTCAGCGTCGAGACGATGGGCTGGCGCACATTCGCGTAGGCGTTACCGGGAATGGACGACAGCCAGGCATCCACCGCGTTCAAGGTTTCGGGGATGGTGACGAAGCCGCGCCCCTGAATGACGCGCTCTACCATGCGCAGCTTCTCGTCGGCCACGGCAGGGTCGGTGTCGAGCACTGTCACGGTAGCCGTCAGGTAGCCGAAGGCCACCTGATCGCTGCCCAGTTCTTGCAAGGCGGCGTCTGCATCGGCGGCCTTGTTGTTGGCGTCGGTATCGACCAGCGGGCTTTCCTGCTGGAAGATCGTTTCACGCAACAGCGCGACGACATTCTTGCGCTTGGCGAACCACTGGCGACGCAGGCGTCCAAGCTCTTTTTCCGCTTCGGCTTTGTCGAGGCAAAGGAACCGGGTTGCCCAACGATAGCCGAAGCCCAAGCGGTTGAGGTCGTCCAAAATCCCCGGCCAAGTCGAGGTCGGAAAGCCTCGCACCGACACCACGCGCAGGTGCTGATCGCCCAGCATGGGTGCCAGACCACCGACCAGCGCGGAGTCGGCCAGCAATGCGTCGATGTGGAATGGCACCTCGGGTACGCCGACGCGGTAGCGCCGCGTGGACACCGTGGCGTGCAGGTAAGTCAGTGTCTGGCTGTCATCGAGCCAGGCAATCTCCGGCATCACGCCGTCGAGCAGGTCGAACACGCGATCCGTTTCCGCCACGAAGGCTTCCAGCCGACCCTGCCAGTCCACGCCATCGCCCGGCGCATTCTCATAGAGCATCTTGGCGGCACGGGCGCGGGATTCTTCTGGTGGCAGGTAGGCCAGCGTCAGGTGATAGGCGCTCTCGTAGTGGTGGCCGGATTCCTCGAAGGCTGCACGGCGTTCTTCCTCCACCAGCCAGGACAACGGCTCGGGGAAATCGGAACGTGGATAGCCCGCCGCTGCGCAGCGCTCGGCTTCGATGAACAAGGCCCAGCCCGACCCCAGGCGGCGCAGTGCGTTGTTCAAGCGTGCCGACGTGGCGATCAGCTCGCCTTGCGTGGCGCTGTTCAGATCCGGCCCGCGAAAATGTGCCGTGCGCTGGAACGAGCCATCCTTGTTCAAGACGACGCCCGGCCCGATCAGCCCGGCCCAGGGCAGCCAGTCGGCCAGCAGTGCGGGCCGCTGGCGGTATTCGGCAAGGTTCAGCATGTCGGCACTCCCCTATGCGTCCAGCAGCGGCTTGTGCTTGATGTGCCGGGCGAAGACCTGCATGAACTGCGGATCGACGCGCGCGCCCCAGACCGCCAGCGAATGGCCGGCGATCCAGAGCACCACGCCGGGAATCCACAGTTGCAGGCCCAGCCCGACGGCGGCGGCCAGCGTGCCGTTGGCAATCGCCACGGTGCGCGGCGCACCGCCCAGCAGGATCGGCTCGGTCAGCGAGCGATGCAGCGGCACTTCAAAGCCCGGAAGATCGGTGGCCGTGCTCATACGACGGCCCCGCCGGAGAAGCTGAAGAACGACAGGAAGAAGCTCGAAGCCGCGAAGGCGATGGACAGGCCGAAGACGATCTGGATCAGCTTGCGAAAGCCGCCACTGGTATCGCCGAAGGCCAACGCCAGGCCGGTGGCGATGATGATGATCACCGCGACGATGCGGGCTACCGGCCCCTGGATGGATTCGAGAATGGATTGCAGCGGGCCTTCCCACGGCATTGAGGAACCGGCGGCCTGCGCCGTGCCCGCCAGCAACAGCATCAACACCGCGAGCAGCAACCCTTGTCCTGCGGGTCGGGCCAGGCGATGCAAACGCGCCAGCATGGGCAGCGGGGAAAGCGGGTTTACAGAAAGACGGAAAGCATCAACGTGCGTCATGGCAGTTCTCCAGGTTGTTCAGGGATCGAGGAAGGCGTAGCGGCAGCGGCTGTAAGAGGAACCGGCGGCAGCTCGGGAAGCGTCGCTTCCAGCGCATCCGCCAGGCGGTAGCCCGCGCCGTCGAAACCGACGACGCGGGAAATGGTTTCGACGTGGCGCTTGCGGCCGCGGCCTGCGATGTGGATCACGACATTGACCGCCTCGGCGATCAGGGCGCGGGGCGGATTCACCGCCACTTCGAGGATCAGTTGCTCCAGGCGCAGCAGCGCGCCCAACGCGGAGCCGGCATGAATGGTGGCGATGCCGCCGGGGTGGCCGGTGCCCCAGACCTTCACCAGATCCAGCGCTTCGCCGCCGCGCACTTCGCCGACGATCACGCGGTCGGGCCGCAGGCGCATCGTGGCCCGCACCAGCTCGGTCATGGACACGACGCCGGCGCGGGTGCGCAGCGGCACATGGTCGCGGGCCGCGCATTGCAGTTCGATGGTGTCTTCGAGCACCAGCACGCGGTCGCCGGTGGCGGCGATCTCGGCCAGCAAGGCATTGGCCAGCGTGGTCTTGCCGGTGCTGGTGCCTCCGGCGATCAGGATGTTGTGCCGCTCGCGCACGGCATGACGCAGAAACTCGGCCTGCCCAGTGGTCAGGATGCCATCAGCCACATAGCGATCCAGACCGATGATGCTCACGGCACGCTTGCGCAGCGCAAAGGCCGGGCCGGGTGCGGCGGGCGGCAGGATGCCCTCGAAGCGTTCGCCGGTTTCAGGCAGTTCGGCGGTCAAGAGCGGTTGGCCGCGATGCACCTCCGCACCGACATGGGCGGCGACCAGGCGGATGATGCGTTCGCCATCGGCTTCGGGCAGTTCGACGCCGAGCGGCGCACGGCCAGACGACAGCCGATCCACCCACAATGTCCGGTCGGGGTTGAGCATCACTTCCACCACGTCCGGGTCTTCCAGCGCAGCGGCGATCACCGGCCCCATCGCCGTGCGCAGCATCTGGATGCGGCGATCCTGGGATGCTGCAGCGGATGAGCGCGGTTCGGGCGGGATTTGAGGAACGGCACTCATGACGCACGCTCCGCAGTGCGTTCATGGGCGGCGGCCATCGCGGCCGCGTCATCCATGCGCATCTCGAACTCACGATCCTGGGGATGCAGTTCTTCCACCACGTCCCGTACCAGGCTGCGGCCACGCAGCAGGTGGCGGCCTAACTGTTCGACGAACTGCTCGAAGCGCGCCTTGCCCTGCGCGCGAGCCGCATCCTGATGGGCCTCCGGCACCGGCGTGCTGACGGTCAGGTAGTAGCGGACGAATAGCGCCAGCGTCTCGATCTGGATGTTCTGGTCACGCTCCAGGCGCTCGGCCTGCCGCGACAGGCGATCCAGTCGTTTGGCGATGGCGGCCTCACGCTGGTCGCCGGCATCGGGTGACAGCCAGGACGCCAAGGCAGCGGCGACGATGCTGGACTTTGACACGCCTTTCTTCGCGGCCAGCTCGTCCAGACGCTTGGCGTGCTCGTGCTGGATGAACAGGTTCAATCGGTATTGGCTCATATGTCGATTCCGTCGTTGGGGTCGAGAGATGCCAGCCGCGCCGTGCGTTGCAGGGCGGGGTCGAACTGGTCGGGAAGCAGCGGGGGCATGTCGTCGTCATCGAGCAGCGCCAAGTCGCTGGGCGTGTAATCGGGTTCGGGGTCGTAGGCGACGGTTTCGGACAGCTCGGGCTGACGGCGGGGGCCGCCGTCGTCGGAGCCACCCAGGTCATCGGCAGATGCCGTGGCCTGTGCCGCAGGCACGGCCGGGATCGCCAAACCGCTCCAGTCATCGGGACGTGCAGGCGGCACATCGGCATAGCGGCCTGCCGTTAGCGCAGGCGGCGGCAGTACCCGCTGCTTGAAATTGGCATCAGCGTAGTAGCGCAACTTCTTGGCCTTGATCGGCGCGACGCTGGACACCATCACCACTGATTCGTCTGGCGCAAGCTGCATGACTTCGCCGGGCGTCAGTAGCGGCCGCGCCGTCTCTTGGCGGGACACCATCAGGTGGCCGAGCCACGGCGCAAGTCGATGGCCTGCGTAGTTCCGCTGCGCACGCAGTTCGGTAGCCGTGCCCAGCGTTTCGGAGATCCGTTTCGCCGTGCGTTCGTCATTCGTGGCGAAGGTCACGCGCACATGGCAGTTGTCCAGAATCGAATGGTTCTGCCCATACGCCTTGTCGATCTGGTTGAGCGACTGCGCGATCAGGAAACTGCGGATGCCGTAGCCGGCCATGAAGGCCAGCGCCGTCTCGAAGAAGTCCAGGCGCCCCAGAGCCGAGAACTCGTCGAGCATCAGCAACAGCTTGTGGCGGCGCTCAATGCCGTCGCTGCCATCGAGCGACTCGGTGAGCCGTCGCCCGATCTGGTTGAGGATCAACCGGATCAGCGGCTTGGTGCGGCTGATGTCCGAAGGCGGCACCACCAGATACAACGACACAGGGGATGCAGACGCGATCAGATCGGCGATGCGCCAGTCGCAGCGCGACGTGACTGCGGCCACGGTCGGATCACGGTACAGGCCGAGGAACGACATGGCGGTGCTCAACACGCCGGAACGCTCGTTGTCCGACTTGTTGAGCACTTCGCGGGCGGCGGACGCGACAACGGGATGCGGTACATCTCCAAGATGCCGCGTGGTCATCATCCGATGCAGCGTCAGCTCGAACGGGCAAGCCGGGTCACTGAGGAAGTTCGCCACGCCGCGCAGCGTCTTGTCCTCTCCCGCGTAGAGCACATGCAGGATCGCGCCGACCAGCAGCGCATGACTGGTCTTCTCCCAGTGGTTGCGCTTCTCCAGCGCCCCTTCGGGATCGACCAGGATATCGGCGATGTTCTGCACGTCGCGCACCTCGTGCGCGCCGCGCCTCACTTCCAGCAACGGGTTGTAGGCCGCCGAACTGGCATCGGTCGGGTTGAACAGCAGGCAGTGGCTAAATCGACTGCGCCAGCCAGCGGTGATCTGCCAGTTCTCGCCCTTGATGTCGTGGATGACGGCGGATGCCGGCCAGGACAGCAGCGTCGGCACCACCAGGCCCACACCCTTGCCCGAGCGCGTGGGCGCAAAGGTCAGGACGTGTTCCGGCCCTTCGTGCCGCAGGTAGTGGCCGTCATGCTGGCCGAGAAAGACGCCGGCGGGCTGCGTCAGCCCGGCCTTGCGAATGTCGGCGACATCGGCCCAGCGGGCCGAGCCATAGGTCGTCACTTTGCGCGCCTGGCGCGAGCGCCACACCGACATGGCGATGGCGACCACCACGGCCAGCAGGCCGCTGCTCGCCGCGATCATGCCGCCGGTGTCGAACACCTGCGGCGCGTAGGCGTCGAAGAAGAACCACCACTCGAACAGCTTCCACGGGTAATAGACCGGCGTGCCGTGGAAGTCGAACCAGGGCGCGCCCAGGCGTAGCTGGTAGCCCAAGGCGGCGGCGGTCCATTGCGTGGCACCCCACACACCGGCGATCACGATGCCGAAGACGGCGGCGATCTGCCCGAACAACACGCCCTGAGCTTGCATACCCTGGCCTCCGATTTCTCCTGCGCTGATTCCCCGTGGAAAACGCGGCACAAAGGCGTGCCGCAGGCGTCAGGATCGGTGCCGGTTCAGTGCCGGTCAAAGACCGTTATCGGCAGCAAGGTGATGCAAAAAGCATGGTGTCATGCAGAGGCGAAACCAGTAAAAACGCCGCAGGCGTGAGCGCGCGGCGGCGTGTCGAGAAAGAAAAATCAAGATTCGCGGCAGAAAGCCAACAATCAGAACTTCGGCGGCGTGTAGGGCGTGTTTCCATAGCCAAAGAAGCGCTTGTTCGTCGCCTCGGCCACCCGGTTGCACAGCACGTCTCCCATCGTCGGGCGTTCGGTCTTGCACTGGCGGCGCAGCTCCCTCAGGCGCGCAGGATCTGCGACCAGCTCTTCCACGGTCGGTACATTGGTTGCCTGTTTCGGTGTTTCGGACTGGCCGCAAGCGGACAGCGCGGCGACCAACAGGAATGGGGCGATCTGCTTCATGGTCATGACTCGACTTCCTCTTGGGAATCGGGTTCAAGGGGGGGCGTGGCTCTGATGCCGTCCGGCGATTCGATGGCCTGCACACGCTCGATAAAGCGTGACAGCACGTCCGAGGATCCACCTTCCCGGTGCAGCACATAAGTGGTCAGCATGGGTGAGCGACCCGCCAGCGGCCGAGCCACAATCCCAGGCTCACGGCTGCCTGCGATATGCGGCGCTCCGGCTAGGCCCAGCGCAAAGCCCGCCGACACTAACGCCATCATCAAATCGCACGAAGCCACACGTTCGGCAATCAGCGGCTCCATATCTATCCGGCGCAGTACGCGCTCGACTTGGCGAGCATGGCCTTCGCATACGTGCGGATCGCACAACACCAGCGGATAGCGCAGCACTTCTTCCAGCGGGATGCGCTTGTGCTTCAAAAGCGGATGACGTGCAGGAACCGCCACCATCAGCGCATCGCTCCAAACGGCTTCGGCAGTGATGCCTTCTCCAACTTCATCGGACTGGGCAAAGCCCACGTCGTACAGGTCGTCATGCAGTCCCTTGATCTGCTGCGACAAGGGTACCTCGAACAGGCGAATCTCGACTTCGGGTTCTTCCTGCCGACACAGCGCCAGCAAGGACGGCAGGCGCGAGGGCGTGATGCCGTCGGACAGTGCGATACGCAACTGACCGTGGAAGCCGTTGGTGGCTGCATTCACGCTATCGCGCGCCTGCTGCAAGGCGGTGAAGATGCGCGGCACATGCTCCAGAAACAGCTTGCCCGCCCGTGTCAGCCGCGTGCTGCGGCTGGTACGAATGAACAACTGTTCGCCCAGGCTCTCCTCCAGCTCCTTGATAGTGCGCGACAGCGGTGACTGCTCGATGTGCAGCCTCTCGGCCGCGCGGGCGAAATGTAGTTCTTCGGCGACAGCGAGAAAGCAGCGTAAGTGTCGAATCTCCATTTCGCCTCCTGTTGTCAGTACAAAGGCCGTTTGAGAGTCGCAGCGTTGTAGCCGCTCATCTCACCGAGTTCATCCAGTTCAGGCCTGTCGCCGCTTTTGTGGCGCTGCGCGACTGCCTCGCCCTGCGGTCCGGGCAAGGCGTGTGACCAGCCGCCGGCCAGCGTCTTGTAGACCGCCACCAACGCCGTCGCCCTGCGGGTGGCGCTTTGTGCCAGCAAGTCTTCGGACTCCAAGCGTGAACGTTCGGCCTCCAGCACATCCAAAACATGGATGGCGCCGCCCTCAAATTGCAGGCGAGCCGTCTTGGCTGCCCGGCGGCTGGCCTCGGTCGCCTGTACCAGCATGGCGTACTCGGTCTGCGCGCGCGATAGGCGTACCAGCGCGTTCTCGGTTTCTTCCATGGCGCGCAGCACCGTGCGCTCGTATACCGCCAAGTTTTCGGCAGTGGCTGAATTGGCCGCCGCGATGCGCGACCGCACCCGGCCCACGTCTAGGAAGGAACCACCCACACCGAGCGAGATCATTCGCGTTTCACTATCACGCTCGAACAACGAACCAAAGCCCAACGCCTGCGTGCCGATCAGCCCTCCCAACGTAAAGCGAGGGAACAGGTCTGCCATGGCTACGCCGATACGCGCAGTGGCCGCAGCCAGCCTACGTTCTGCCGCAGCCACATCGGGACGGCGACGCAGTAGATCGCCCGGTGCACCGGCGTTGATCTGGGCGGGCAGCTCAGGCAAGGCTGCGGGGTGATCCAGCACTTCGGCCATCGCCGCAGGCGTGCGGCCAGTGAGCACGGCAATGCGGTGGGCGGCCACAGCAGCCTCAGCTTCAAGCGGCGGAATGCGCGAGCGTGTCAGCGCCAATTGCGTGCGGGCGCGGTCGGCATCGAACGACGTGCCCCGGCCGTTCTCGAACAAGACCTCGATCAGCCGCAGCGTATCGGCTTGGTTGATTTCGTTGTCCCGCGCGACCTGTAATTGCACTTGCAAGCCGCGCAAGCGGAAATAGGCGTCGGTCAACTCGGCCACCATAGCCACTTGTACGCCCGCCAGGTCGGCTGCGCTGGCCTCGGTCTCGGCGCGCTGCGATTCCACGCTGCGCCGCACTCGGCCAAAGAAGTCCAATTCCCAGATCACGGATAGGCCAGCCGAATGCAGATCGTTATCCCGGTCGGAGCGGGACGCATCCGGTGCTTGTGCAGCACTGGCGCGCTGGGTACTGATTTCACCGGACGCGCCCAGCGTCGGATAGTAGTCTTGGCGACGTTCGCGCGACAGTGCGCTGGCTTGCTCGTAGCGCGACAGTGCTATGCGGATGTCGTGATTGGCGTGAAGAGCATTCTCCACCAAAGAGTGCAGCACCGGGTCATCCAGTTCCCGCCAGAATTGCGCATCGGCCTCCGGTACAAGCTGGGACACGGCAACGGGGTCTTGGCGGGCATACGTCACTGCCTGGGGCGCGGCAGGTGCCTTGTAATTCGGCCCTACTGCGCAAGCTGCCAGCGTCAACGCCACCAAAGGGAGCAGTACCAGATGTGGCATCCGACGTAGGCATGGTCGGATGCGGGATGGCGTTTGAAGCATGACGGAATCAGTCCTTGTGGAGTCAGACATGGGTGGCCTCCATGGCGACATTTGCCTGGCGACGTGGCTTGCGCGTCGCGAGCCTGCGTAACGCGACGTAGAAAACAGGAGTCAGGAATAAACCGAACAAGGTCACGCCGAGCATGCCGGCGAACACAGTCACTCCCATAACCTGGCGAATCTCCGCGCCTGCGCCGGAACCGACCATCAGCGGCACCACGCCAGCGATGAAGGCGATGGAAGTCATGATGATCGGGCGCAGACGAAGGCGTGATGCCTCCAGCGCGGCATCGAGGATGCTGTGCCCCTTGCGCTCAAGTTCACGGGCGAACTCCACGATCAGAATGGCATTCTTGGAGGCCAGACCAATCAGCACTATCAAGCCAATCTGCACGAAAATGTTGCTGTCACCACCCGCGAGCCACACGCCCGTCATGGCCGACAACAGGCTCATGGGCACGATCAGGATGACGGCCAGCGGCAACGTCCAGCTTTCGTACAGTGCCGCCAGCACCAGGAAGACCAACAGTACCGCCAGCGGGAACACCACCAGCGCGGTATTGCTTTGCGTGACCTGCTGGTAGCTGAGGTCGGTCCACTCCAGTTGCATGCCTGGCGGCAGCACCTTGTCTGCAATGGATTGCACTTGCTGCAATGCCTGCGATGACGACACCAGACGCGGATCTGACTCACCAATCAGGTCGGCAGATGGATAGCCGTTGAAGCGGATGACGGGATCGGGGCCGAATGTCTTGCGCACGTCCACCATGCTGCCGATGGGCACCATGTCGCCATTGGCGTTGCGGGTGCGCAGTTTGACCACGTCCTCGACAGAACTGCGGAACGGTGCGTCCGCCTGAGCCATCACCCGGAAGGTGCGGCCAAAGCGCGTGAAGTCGTTGACATACGCCGAACCCAGGTACACTTGCAGCGTATCGAAAAGATCGGTCACGGCCACGCCCTGTGCCTTCGCCTTGGTGCGGTCCACTACGGCGTCAAGCTGCGGCACATTGGCCTGATAGGAACTGATCGGATATTGGAATCCCGGTTCTTGCGAGATGGCCGTCGCCAGCTCGGTGGTCGCCGTCTGCAATGCGGCATAGCCCTCACGGTTGCGATCCTGCACGTAAAGAGAGAACCCGGAACCCGCGCCCAGCCCCATGACAGGGGGCGGCATGATGGCAAAGGCCAGACCGTCCTGCTCCTGAGCGAAGCGCTCGTTCAACTGTTCCGCAATCTCGGTTGCAGTGTGCTTGCGCTCATTGATGGGCTTGAGTACGAAATACACTAGGCCGCTATTGGACGTGTTGGTCGACTGCAAGCCGTTCATGCCCGGGAACTGCACGGCGTTGTAGACGCCATCGGTCTTGAGCGCGATGTCGCTCACACGGCGGACCAGCGCTTCCGTGCGCTCCAGGGATGCACCCTCGGGTAGCTGGATGACACCGATGAGATACAGCTTGTCCTGCATGGGGATGAATCCGCCAGGGACGGCCTTGAACACAGCTCCCGTCGCCACCAGTAGCGCGATGTAGACGAGAAACACCGCACCACGCCGCCCGAGGATGCGCGACACGCTGTTTCCATAGCCATCCGCGCTGCGCAGGAAGAAACGGTTGAACGGCCGGAATATCCAGCCCAGACTGCGATCCAGCACCCGCGTGGGCAGGTCTGGCGCGGCACCATGCGGGCGAAGCAGGCGCGCGGCCAGCGCAGGCGACAGCGTCAGCGAGTTGATGGCCGAAATTACCGTGGAGATCGCAATGGTGACGGCGAACTGTTTGTAGAACTGCCCTGTCACGCCGGACAGGAATGCCATAGGCACGAATACCGAGCACAGCACCAGCGAGATGGCGACGATGGGGCCACTGACTTCGCGCATGGCCTGATGGGCCGCAGCCAGCGGCGCCAGCCCTTCGGCGATGTTGCGCTCGACGTTTTCCACCACCACGATCGCGTCGTCCACCACGATCCCGATGGCAAGCACGAGTCCAAAAAGCGTGAGCGTATTGATGGAAAAGCCCAGCATCAGCAGCACGGCGAAGGTGCCTACCACCGACACCGGCACGGCTAGCAGTGGGATGATGGAGGCACGCCAAGTCTGAAGGAACAAGATCACCACCAGCACCACCAGTCCGATGGCTTCCAGCAGAGTGTTGACGACCGCCTTGATCGACTGACGCACGAAGACAGTTGAGTCATACTCCACCGACCATTCCACTCCCTCGGGAAAGCGCTTGGCCAACTCGTCCATCTTCGCGCGGACTTGATCCGAGATTTCGATGGCATTGGCGCCCGGGGCTTCAAGGACAGAGATCGCGACAGCAGGCTTGTTGTTGAGCAACGACATCAGCGAGTAGCTGGATGCGTCCATTTCCACGCGCGCCACATCTCGCAGCCGGGTGACCTGACCCTGCGATCCGGTCTTGACGATGACGTCGCCGAACTCTTCTTCCGTCACCAGCCGGCCCTGCGCATTGATGGACAGGAGGAAGTCGCTTCCCGAGGGGTTGGGCGGCGCACCTAGTTGACCGGCCGAGACCTGGACGTTCTGTTCGCGCACGGCTTCGACCACATCGCCGGCGGTCATACCCAGCGCCGCAATTTTGTCGGGGTCCAGCCATAAGCGCATGGCGTAGTCGCCAGAGCCGTAGATCTTGGCATCGCCCACCCCCTGGATGCGTGCCAACTCGTCGCGTACATGGAGCACGGCATAGTTGCGCAGGTACAGCGCGTCATAGCGATCGCCCGGCGAGCGCAACTGCACGACCAGCGTTTCGTTGTGGGACTGTTTGACGGTCACCACACCTTGCTGGCGCACCGCTTCGGGAAGACGCGGCTCTGCCTGGGCGACACGGTTCTGTACCTTGACCTGGGCGTCGTCGGGATCGGTGCCAGGACGGAAGGTGACGGTCAGCACCAACACGCCATCACTACCGGCCACGGACTTCATGTAGAGCATGTTTTCCACGCCGGTGATGGATGCCTCCAGTGGTGCGGCTACCGTGTCGGCGATTTCGCGCGGATTTGCGCCAGGATACGTGGCGCGAACCTGTACGCTGGGTGGCACGACTTCCGGGTACTCGCTGACGGGCAAGAGCGGGATCGCGATCAACCCAACCACGAAAATGATGATGGACAGCACGGCCGCAAAAATCGGCCTGTCCACGAAAAAGCGGGCAAAGTTCATGATGGCTGGCTCTCCGCGCTCATTCGCTCGCCTGGGCGATTTGTCGGCCTGCAGGCGCCATTTCAATGTCCTGGGCCGTCACTGGCATGCCGACAGAAACCTTCTGGATGCCGTTGACGATCACGCGGTCGCCGGGATTTAGACCTTCCTCGACGATGCGCAGGCCTTCGGCCTTGCGTCCCAGCGTGATGTCGCGGCGCTGGGCGGTGTTGTTCTCATCGATCACATACACGTACTTGCGGCTCTGGTCGGTCAGGATGGCCTTGTCGTCGATCAGCATGGCCTCGAAACTGCCGCTACCCGGCAGGCGCACTCGGGCATAGAGGCCCGGCGTAAGCAGGCCGTCGGGATTGACCAGGGTGGCGCGTGCGCGGATGGTGCCGGTGGCCGCATCGACACGGTTGTCCACGAAGTCCACGTTTCCGGCGTGTGGATAGCCGTTCTCGCCGACCAGGCCCACCTGCACCGGGATACTTTCGCTGCGCTGGTCGGGGCGCTCTCCGTTGCGAGCCATGTGGGCGTAGCGCAGATAGGTACGCTCGTCGCTATCAAAATGCACGTGCACCGGGTTCAGCGAGACTACGGTGGTCAGGATGCTGGCCTGGCCGTCAGCACTCACCAAGTTGCCTGCCGTGACCAGTGCACGTCCGGCGCGGCCTGTGATGGGCGAACGTACCTGGGTGAACGACAGATCCAACTTGGCGGTCTCGACTGCGGCTTGGGCGAACTGCACGTTGGCTTGGGCCTGATCGGCGGCGGCGTGGCGCTGCTCCAACTCCTCGGTGGAGGCTGCTTGCAACGAAGCCAGCTTTTGAGCACGGGCCGCTTCGCTACGTGCCAGTGCGGCCTGCGTGCGGGCGCGGGCCAAGTCTGCTTCCGCGCGAGCCAGAGCAGCACGGTAACTGCGAGCGTCAATCTCGAACAGCACGTCGCCACGTTTGACGATCTGGCCCTCTTCGTAATTGACCCTGTCGATGTAGCCACTCACACGTGGCCGCAGCGCAACGCTTTCCACCGCCTCGACGCGGCCATTGAACTCATCCCATAGGACGATCTTGCGCACCGACACAGGTGCCACGCTGACCGTGGGTGGAGGGGCGGCGACCGCGTCGGCGGCGTCGCTATTGCAGCCAGCTAGGGACAGCGCCAGCAAGCTCGCCGCAGCTAACGGCAAGGCGCGGCGCCAGGAAGGCAGGACCGCAAGGTAAGGCAATGTGCTCATTGTTTTCAGTCTCGAAGGGATGGCGAAACCCGGTTGATAAAATTTGACATACGTGACGTATGCCATTTATCATCCACTCATACGCAACGTATGTCAATCATTTACATACACTTCTTATGTGAAAAATCGGAGGACGACCTAATGGCACAAAAGCGTGCAGAGATGATTGAGGAAACGCGGGCCAAGCTCATCAGTGCCGCCCGCGCTGCGTTCGCAACCGTGGGATATGCGGACAGTTCAATGGATGAGCTGACGGCCCAAGCCGGACTGACGCGCGGAGCGCTCTATCACCACTTCGGTGGAAAGAAAGGGCTGCTGGAGGCGGTCATCGCCCAGATTGATGCAGAGATATCTGGCCGACTGGCCGTCATCGTCGAGGAGGCGGAGTCCACCTGGGACGGCTTCGTTCAGGAGTGCATTGGCTACATCAAGATGGCCGTCGAGCCCGAAGTCCAGCGGATCGTCCTGCTGGACGGGCCAGCGGTTCTGGGCGATCCCTCCCAGTGGCTCTGCCAGAACGTGTGCATCGTGAACACGCGCCGCAGCCTCCAGAAGTTGATCGAGGAGGCAGTCATACGCCCCGTCGATCCCCTGGCGACGGCCCGCCTGATAAACGGGGCGCTGCTGGGCGCATCGCTGTGGATCGCCAGCGCAGACGACCCACGCGCCGCTTCCGAAAAAGCCGTGCAGGGATTTCTTGTACTGGTGGCGGGCTTGCGGCGGGACACCTCTCCCGCGCAGCCGTAACAACCCAAAGGTGCCGACCGGCAGGCCGGACTCTTTGACCCAGAAATATAGGAGTAATATTGAATGTCATCTCAACTCCAAGACGCTCTAGGCATGTTCGCCTTTCTCGCTATCGAGCTATCGGTTTTATTCATTGGCATTAGCTTGCTGGTCGGAGTTCTTCAACGTCACATCCCACCATCCAAGGTGGAAGCGTTACTGACTTCCAGTGGGAAGCGAGGCTATTTTCTTGCTGCTGGTTTAGGAGCTATAACGCCCTTCTGTAGTTGCTCGACTATCCCCATGTTGAAAGGGTTGATTCGGGCACGGGCCGGTTTTGGGCCGATGATGGTGTTTCTTTTCTCATCTCCGTTGCTGAATCCTATCGTCGTCGGCCTGCTGGTTGCCACGTTTGGATGGACACTTACTGCTATCTATGTGCTCGCCGCTTTGGTGGTCGCGGTAGGTGCCGGATGGCTGCTTCACACGCTTGGCTTCGAGCGTTATGTGCGCCGGACGGCGACACAAGAGAGCAGTGGATGTAGTTCATCAGCAAGCCCGTGCAGTGCTACATCGACCGCATCGAGTTGCGGCACCAACAGCTGCGACACCACTCCGAAGACGGCTTCTTGCGGGGCTGATAGGAAGACAACAGTCTCTACGTCTAGCGAATGCTGTGACAGTCAACCCACTGTCACGGTTAAGAAAGAAGGGAAGTACAGTGGTGTGTGGCGGGAAGCTTGGTCGGACTTTATCGATGTGTTGCCTTACCTGCTCATCGGTATTGCGATTGGCAGCGTGATCTATGGTTTCATGCCCACTGACTTATTGGAGCAGTATGCAGGCCCAGATAATCCCTTTGCCATTCCAGTTGCCGCTGTCATCGGCGTGCCGTTGTATATTCGCGCTGAAGCCGTCATACCTCTGGCAGCGGCTCTGATGGCCAAAGGCGTGGGTGCCGGGACGGTGCTAGCGTTTATCATCGGCAGTGCCGGAGCCAGCCTGACTGAGCTCATTCTGTTGCGCTCTTTGTTCACGCTGAAGCTTTTAGCGGCGTTTTTAGCAGTCATTTTTGCTATGGCGATGATTGCCGGTTACGCCACCTACCTGTTTTTCTGATCAAGGCGGGAGATGATTAATTCGTTAAGCCTTCCTGGGTACCAGTTGGTGGATTCTGATGAGCAGAATGAAGACATACATTTTCGGCTTGAAGCACCTACACCAGTAGCCTGCGAGGGGTGCGGCGTGCAGGGTGAGTTCGTGCGGTTCGGCAAGCGTGACGTTCCCTATCGTGATCTGCCCATCCACGGCAAGCGGGTCACTCTCTGGGTGGTCCGCCGCCGATACACCTGCCGGGCCTGCAAGACAACATTCAGGCCCCAGCTACCGGAGATGGTGGACGGATTCCGTATGACACTGCGGCTGCATGAGTACGTGGAGAAGGAATCCTTCAACCACCCCTACACCTTTGTGGCGGCACAGACCGGCCTGGACGAGAAGACGGTGCGCGACATCTTCAACGCCCGCGCCGAGTTCCTGGGGCGCTGGCACCGCTTCGAGACGCCCCGCATCCTGGGCATTGACGAGCTATACCTGAACAAGCGCTACCGCTGCATTCTGACCAACATTGAGGAGCGAACCCTGCTCGACCTGCTGGCCACCCGCCGCCAGGACGTGGTGACCAACTACCTGATGAAGCTGAAAGACCGGCAGAAGGTCGAGATCGTCAGCATGGACATGTGGAACCCCTACCGGGCAGCGGTCAAGGCTGTGCTGCCCCAGGCCCGTATCGTGGTCGATAAGTTCCATGTGGTGCGCATGGCCAACGATGCCCTAGAGAGAGTGCGCAAGGGCCTCAGAAAGGAGCCGAAACCGTCCCAGAGCCGGACTCTCAAGGGAGACCGGAAAATCCTGCTGAAACGCGCTCACGAAGTCTCAGACCGGGAGCGCCTCATCATGGAGACCTGGACAGGCGCGTTCCCGCAACTGCTGGCCGCCTACGAGCACAAGGAGCGCTTCTACGGCATCTGGGACGCCACCACACGGCTCCAGGCAGAAGCCGCCCTGGACGAGTGGATAGCCACCATCCCGAAGGGCCAAAAGGAAGTCTGGAGCGATCTGGTCAGGGCAGTGGGAAACTGGCGCGAAGAGACCATGACCTACTTCGAGACGGACATGCCCGTCACCAACGCTTACACGGAGTCCATCAACCGACTGGCCAAGGACAAGAACCGTGAAGGGCGCGGTTACTCCTTCGAGGTGATGCGGGCACGAATGCTCTACACCACGAAGCACAAGAAGAAGGCACCGACTGCGAAGGTCTCTCCTTTCTACAAGAAAACCATCGGTTACGGACTGCCGGACTTCGCAGAGGAACTCAACTACGGAGTCGATCTATCAACCATCTGAGGGTGGTATCAGATTGATGGGGTGAAGGTGCCCCATCAACCATTAAATCCGTATACCCCAACCATTAAATCCGTATACCCGTATTTCTCAATGTCCCGTTTTTTGGCGACGTGGGTCACATCCATGACCTGTGGCCATTCATGGGCTACGTCACGGCACAGACGTCGCGCATCGCGCTCGCAACTGGCAGCGTCATCACCACTCTGCGTCATCCCTTGCTTGTGGCCAAAGCAGCAGCCTCGATCGACCGCTTGTCAAATCAGCGCCTGGTGCTAGGTATCGCCACGGGTGATCGGCCAACAGAGTTCCCGGCCTTCGGTCAGACAATGGATGCGCGAGCCACGTTGTTCCAAGAAGCATTGACTGTGTTGCGTCAAGCCTGGCGTGAGGACTTCCCGGAAATCTCCACGCCCCGAGTGAACTTGTCGGGTGCAGATACGCTGCCGAAACCGGCGTTGAGAGACATTCCCGTGATGGTGACTGGTCATTCACGCCAGTCGGTCGAATGGATTGCCGAGCATGGGGATGGCTGGCTTTACTATCCCCAAAATATCGCGCAGCAAGCCATGACAATCAAGAATTGGCGGTCGCTGACACCAAGATTCAAACCCTTCACGCAATCCTTCTATATTGACCTGTCGGAGAATCCCGATGAACCCCCGTCGCCCATCTTCCTCGGGTTTCGGGCTGGTCACCGATTCTTTACTGACTACTTCAGCCGCTTGCGCGATATTGGGGTTAATCATATTGGCCTCAACCTGAAATACGCGACACGTCCGGCGCATGAGATTGTTCAGGAACTTGGCGAGCATGTCGTACCGCACTTTCCGGCGCACGCTACTGCCCATTTGGAGGAGGCGCAGGATGCTGCACGGTCATAAAATTTTTGCCTGGGATCTCGCTTTTACTTCTTCGGCTGGTACCTATGCCTTCGATGTCCAATGCGAAATGCTGGCTGACATCGGTTATGACGGCCTGACCTATGCCGTCTGGTCAGGGAGCCGATGGGAAACCGCAAAGCGTCTATCCACCGTGAAAGATCGTTTCGGTTTGGAGGTCTTTAGCGTGTATGTGGTGATCGACCTGGATCAGGGCCCACAGCATCCCATCAACGCAGGACTCTTGCGGATGCTTGAGGAGATGGAAGGCGTGAAGGCTGTCAATCTTGGAATCAGGACGGCAGGCCACGGTTCAAATCATCGAAAGGCACCGGACGACAAGGTATTGCAGGACTTCCTTGGTCGGGCACTTGAGATTTGCGCACGGCGCGGAATTGACATCCTGCTGTATTTTCATCTGGGCTTCTGGATGGATCATTACTCCATTGCGGCACAGATCTGCTCGGTCGTGAACCATCCGAATCTCGGCATCGTGTTTCCAAGCTATCACTGGTATGGCTACGAAACCAATGCAGGCAGCCCGACGGAGGGCTATCAGGCAGTAGACCCGACGCCAGCGTTAATGGCGTCAACACCCTTCATGCGGGAATTGACTCTCAGCGGCGCAACCCGCAGCCCACTTGGCTGGAGTCGTATTGCCACTTTCGAGGCGCTCGATGCAGGAGAACTCGACAACTTCGCACTTCTTGGACTTGCCAAGTCGTTCGGTTATACCGGCCCCGTCGGCTATGACGGCACATTGGTCGGGGGGAATCCATACAGCACGCTCAAACGCTCCTATGACGCGATGGACGAGATGTTGGGTTTGCTGACAAAGCACCCTGGTTGGGCCAAGCGTGAAACGCACCCGTAACCTATGATTGAGCACACCTACATGTCCCAACACCCTTTGATTGCTGCCCAATTGAGGCAGGCGATGCGCGGCGTGGCCTCCACGGTGACGCTAATCACGTCGATCGCTCCCGATGGCCACGGACACGTAATGATCGCCAGTTCATTCACATCAGTCTCACTGGAGCCGCCCACGGTTCTAGTGTGCATTGGTCAGCAAACCCGTATCCATGGGCCGCTGCTGGCTGCTCGACGATTCTGCATCAATGTACTCCGCGCAGAACAGGAGGTACTTGCGGTGCACTGCCGTAGCGCCACGGGGACCGACCGTTTCGATCATGAAGCCTGGCGATTTGATGAAGTCAATGGGTTGCCCTATCTGCAAGGGGCGCAGGCTTCGCTGTTCTGTGAGCTGATTGAACACCATGCAGTCGGCACCCACTCGGTAATGCTGGCCAGTGTCGAGCGTGTGCTCACATCTGCATATGCCGATCCACTCGTCTATCTGGATGGCCGCTTCCGGGCCATAGATCCAACCCGTTGAAGATATGCAGCGAAGAATTTCACAACTGCCTCGGCATATCTCTAGACAGCCTGCCGGGTTATGTGGCTGAGACTCTTCGAGCATTAGCCAATGCCCATTCCCCGCTGCCGTCCGATTTCCCACGCCACGCCGCCACCGCTCACCGTCGCGGCAAGTTGCTGCCCCAGTCGCTGTTCAATCACCGGCTTCCACGGCACCAGACTGAACCCCATGCCGTCGTCTAGCATCGCGTAGCGCCCGCTGGCGAGCATGAGGCTGCGCCGGTAGATGCCAGCCACGCGCTGCCCGTCGGTGACGGGCCGATGCGCTAGGCCGATTTCGGCGGCAATATCCTTGGCGGCCTTTGCCAGTTCCCGATTCCGCAGCGTCCCCAGCAAGTTCCGGGCGAGGATCACCCGCTGCCCACGCCGCTGGGCCAGCCCCTGTTCTTCAAGGAAGTCGGCGCGCTGCTGCAAGGCTTCCTTCGTCTCGCCGCCAAAGCCCAGATCGCCCAGCCCCTTGCCGCCACCGATCAACTGCTGGTCCAGCCAGGTCGCGCCGATCACGCGGGCCTGCCGCTCGATGGGCAAGTGCGATTTCAGCTCCACCGCCACGCCGCCCAGGCGCTGTGCGTCGTTCTGGCGGCCACGTTCGGCCAGGTCGTCCGGCACCTTCCATAGTCCATCAGCCACACGTTCCACGATGCCGGCCCGGCGCAGGGCTTCCAGTCGGCGGACATGGGCCGCGACGACCTCCTGCGGGTCGCGGCCGGGCTTGGCTCGGCCTTGCTCGATCGCCAGGTGATGATCGGCGCGGTACAGGCCATCGCTCGCCAGCGCGGCGATGTTCTTGTCGGCCGCCCGCACCTCGTTGGAACCGCGTACCTCCACCACGGCTCCGGTGGGATAGTTCGCCAGCTCGTCGCGGGCGTTCAAAGCGACGTAGTGGGCCTTGCCGTCCACGCCGTCGATGACCAGATAGCCGCGGTCGTGCAGCTCGTCGGCCAGCCCCTTGCCGGCCACGCGGCCGACGATGGTGCGGCCGTCGTCGCCGGGCTCAAACACCGCCTGCTCGCGCGGCTGGCCGCTCATGGCGCGCTGCATGGTGCGGATGATGTCACCACGCTCGCCCAAGGCGCGCAAGGTCTTCTCCGCGTCGGCATGCACGGCCCAGGTGCCGGGCTGCGTCTCGTCAGCCAGGCCCAGGCGCTGCAAGCGTTGGAGTCGGCCGATCAGCAGCAGCCGCTGGCGTTGCAGGCGGGGCTCATTGAAGCGCTCGATCTGCACCCGGCCATCCTCGCCGGCCTCACGCTGCAATGTGCGGTCGAGGCTCGTCCACCGCTCCTGTTCCACCTCGCGCTGCAAGGTCTGCTGGATCTCCAGTTCGGTGCGCGGCCCCAGCCATTCCGTCGCCAGTTCGGCGGCGCGATGGCGGAAGCCGTGGGCGATGTAGTCGCCCGCGATGATGAGGTCTTTGCCGGTGTCGTCGCGCCCGCGCACGATCAGGTGGGTGTGCGGGTTGTCGGTGTTCCAGTGATCGACTGCCACCCAATCCAGCCGCGTCCCCAGATCGGCTTCCATGCGGTTCACAAGATGCCGGGTGTAGGTGCGCAGGTCGTCCAGCTCGGCCCCGTCCTCGGGCGAGACGATGAAGCGGAAATGGTGCCGGTCGTCGTTGGCCCGCTCCTTGAAGGCATCGAGGTCGGCATCGTCAATCTGCGGCCCGTAGGCCCGGCCCGGTTCGCCATCGCGGCCGGCGCCGTCGCGCTCGATGTAGCGCAGGTGCTTGGCGAGCGACTGCGGGCTGGCGTTGCGTTGATTGACCAGTAGGGTCTTGATGGTCACGCGCCGCGACATGGACGTCAGCTTCGCCCCGGCGAAGCGCGCCGCCGTATGGCCGCGCCCCAGGCGCGAGCCGGGCCGCTGGCCGGCGCGTGCGCCGCTGCCGCCGGCTGCGGAATGGCGCATCGAGGACTTGCCGCCGCTGGCCTTGCCCGCCTGCTTGAGTACCTTGGAAACGAAGCTCTGGCCCTGGCCTTTGCCCCGGTTCTTCGGGGCGCTCGGACGCACCCGGAAATCGTCGTCGCGGCGGGCGGTCATGGCTGCGCTCCCTGCAAGCTCTGGCGTGTCCTGTCGTGCGAAGCACGGGGACATGCCTGCATTGGCGCGGGCCTCGCGCCCCAAGCGGCACGGTGGCGAAGCCGCTCCGTGCCGCGCCACCCCCATGTGCAGACAGGCTTTCTACGCGGCCTGGTGCCGCGTCCTTTTGTCTTGCCTTCCGCCTTTGCCCTTCGCTCCCGCTCCGGGCGTCGGCGGCCCGGCGGCGCTGTTGCACCCGCAGCCAGCCCGCCGATGAGCGCGCCAATGGCCGCTGGCCGGGCGCGATCGAGGCAAGACGCCTGCACGTTGGACGGCTTCGCCGAAGGCAGCGCGACGTGCGGTGCGAATGCACCAGCACGGCAGGCGCGACGACACGGCAACAGCAGCGAGAACGACATGCCCGATGGCACGCCGGAGCGCAGCGAATTGGCGACCATCATGGGCGTGTCTCCAGCCAGACCGGATGCGCAACGCCGATCACGGCGGATGCGCTGACCGGGCCGAAATACCGGCTGTCGAACGATGCAGGATTGGTCACGCTCAACAGGAACAGTTCGCCCGGTTCAAGGCGGCGGCAAAGCTGCAAGGATGGCAGCGGTCGGCCCAGCCGGTCGGCAGGCAGCACGGCGGCCGAAGGCACGCCGTCGATGCGTACCCGCCCGGCGACGATGCAAACGTGTTGCGGCGCGACCGCGCCCACACGTTTGAGCAGCGGAACGTGTACCGGCAGGTAGCGGCGCTGCGCAGCGAGCGCGGCAACATCTGGCGGCAATGTGGTCAGGACGATGTTGCCCACGGACAAGGGACGTGGCAGCGAGTCGGCGCCATGGAGCTGCGGATCGACGCGATACCAGCCGACCGGAACGCTGTCAGACGGGTTGTAGATCAGGCGCGGCAACGGCTGTACGAAAGCTGCCCAGGCTAGCGCAGCGAGGCCGACGGCGGCGAAGCCCGCCAGCACGAGGCGAGCGCGCAGGCGCGAGCGAGGAAGCGGCGCGGCTTTGGGTGTGCGTGCGGCGGTGGGATGGGCCGTCATGGCAGCGCCCTCCCGGCCAGCCAGGCGGCGTGCCGGTCGGCGGTGTATCCGGGCAGCGGCAAATGCGCGGCGAGCCGGTTGGCGAGCGTGCGCCAGTAGGCGGGCGACACGTCAATGGCAGCGATGCCCAGCGCCTCGATGCTGTCGATGCGTTCCAGCACGGCGCGCACATTGGCGTCACCTTCTGCATGCAGCAGCAGGCACGCGCCTGGCTGCACGCCGGGGATGCGCTGCGTGGCATCAAGCGGTGTAGCAGCCTGCATCACCATGAGCTGCCAGCGGATCGTGCCGTAGTCGTTGGCCTGCCAGCGAACGCGGCAGAGCATTGCACCCGGCATGAACATGGCGCAGCGCCGCCAGCGATCGAGCTGGAGCGTGCGCGCTGGTTCGCCGAAGCGCAAGTAGAGCTTGAAGCGCGGTTCGATGTAAGCCAGCGCCACGCGCGTCAGTGGCGTGCTGACAGGCTGGCTGGAAGAGGCTTCATGGGTAGCCGTGGCCGCGATGGCGGCAGGCACGACAGCAGACAATGCGGATGTGGTCATGGCGTGTTCTCCCTGCGGTGTTCTGGAAACTCGCGCTCCAGCAAACCGCGCAGCAAGTCGGCCACGGTCACGCCTTGCGTGAAGGCCGACACCTTGATGCGCGCCCGCATGGCGGGCGTGATGTCGAGGGTCAGGCGTGCGGTGTAGAGGTCGCCTTTGTTGAGCGCATCCGCGTCGCCCTGGCGAATCCACGCCTCAGCGTGTGGATTGGCGGGCGGACGCGCGCCGATGCCGACCCGCTTGGCCGGGCGTTTGCTGTTGGGTGGGTTGCTGTTGTCGCTCATGACGGCCACCGCAGCAGCTCATCGACCAGCGCGGTGATTTCCTGCGCCGCTGCGCTATCGGGGGCTGTCTCCCGCGCCAATCGACCCGCAGCCACGCTGTCGGCAAAGACGATGCGCTGGCGCACCTCGCTGCGCAGCGCTGGCAACGGCTGTTCGGCCAAGGCTTGCCGTGCTTCGCGCCCGATCACCGTGGTGCTGACGCGCCGGTTGATGACAAAAGCCGCCGCTAGCTGCGGCCGGAACACCTGGGCCTCACGGATCAGCGCCACCATCTCGGCGCTGGCCCACAGGTCATAGGGGCTGGGCTGTACCGGAATCAGCACCCGTTCGGCCGCCAGCAGCGCAGAGCGCGCCAAGGCGGCGATCCGGGGTGGCCCGTCGATGATGACGTGATCGGCCCGCCTGGCGAGTTCTGGGGCTTCCTGGTGCAGTGTCTCGCGTGCCAGGCCCACGGCGCTGAACAGCCGTGGCAAGCCTTGCTGGCTTCTGCGCTGCGTCCAGTCGAGCGAGGAACCCTGCGGGTCGGCATCCAGCAGGACGACGTGCAGGCCGCGCAGCGCCAGTTCGCCAGCGATGTGCGTGGCGAGCGTGGTCTTGCCGACACCGCCTTTCTGGTTGAGCAAGGCGACGATCATGGCGCGGCCCTCCAGCTTGGAAGACCGGACTGTTTTTGCCGCGTCGAACGGGGTGTTTTTTGCAGTTCTTGCTGGCTGTTTTTTCGGCCTGCGGCAGTTGTCCACCGCGATGCTGCTTCTCTACTAATAGTTAGAGAATTTAAGTTAGTAATGTTAGAGGGATCGCAAACCCGCGCCGTTACTGGCTTTCCGGCGTTTTCGTACTCCTGATAGCACGATAGGCGTACTCCTGATAGCACGACACCTCTTACTCCTGATAGCACGACCCCATCCACAGCTTGTCCCGCTGTTATCCCCGTGCCGTCTGCGGCACGGGCCGGAAGGTCAGCAATTCCATGTCGTCCTCGGGAATCCGCACGATGCCCAGCTCGTATCCCGGCAGTGATTGCCGGGCGACCAGCGCCCGCAGGTCGTAGGCGAAATCCGAAAACCGCGTGCTGCTGCCCGACTTGCGGTGCAGATGCCGGAAGTCGAACTGCCAGCCGTATTCCTGCCGGCCGCCATGCTTGCGCACCAGGCGGTACAGCCAGCGCTCGATGCCGCCCGTGAGTCGGAAATACGTCGGGTCGATGGTCAGCACCAGGGCGGCGTCCAGCACGCCCGCATAGAACCAGTCCGGCAGGATCAGCTCGATGCCCAGCGGCGTGCCTCTGGCATCGGCCAGTTCCTTCCATTCGTTGATCCACGAAAAGCGGTGCAAGCGCCTTCCCGTGGTTTCGCGGATGGACGTGGCCACTGTGGTCGATTGCAGCCGATCCAGCGCGGCCTTGAGACGCTGGTAGTCGCGCAGCGACTTGCCGCGCCCGATGAAGCGCAGGATCTCGTAGGGCGTAGCCTGCATCCGCCGGGACGGCTGGATGCCCGCATCCTTGGCTTCGACGATCTGGCTGGCCGCCCAGATCAGGATGTCGGCATCCCAGATGGTGGCGATGCCATGCTCCTGCGTGCCTTCCACGCGAATGGTGATGTTGCCGCTGCGGAAGTCGATCGGCGCGGTGCGCCGCGACTTCGCCAGCGAGAAAAACGGATAGGCCATCAAGTCCTGGGCATCGCGCGGTGCCATGTCCTCGCCCGGCAGTGCGCGGAACAGGTCGAGCTGTTCGCCCTGCTGCAAGGCGTGCCCTGGTGGGCGGGACATGGCGATGGCCACCGGCGATGCGCCGATCAGCGCGCACGGCTGTCAGCCGAGTGGTGCTCGGCATATTCGGGGTCGGACGTGGTCTCGAAGCTGCGCGTTTCCGCCCAGGCATCGAGGTCGGCCACGGCGTACATGACGCGGCGACCGAACTTGCGAAACTTCGGGCCACCACCGATGACGCGCTGTTTCTCCAGCGTGCGCGGTGACAGGCGCAGGTAGTCGGCAGCCTCATCGTTGGTGAGATAGCGTTGGGGTTGTGCAGGTGTGGCAACGGGAGCGGCGGCAGGCCGCAAGGGAGCGGGTCGCATGGGATGTACCTCCATCAAGCCCGGCCACACAGCGCAGCCGGATGGAGGCAGTCTCAAGAAACTTGGGGCTCTTGCTCAGGGACGTTCTGCAGGGGTTGCGAAACGTCCCCCCTCATGCGAAGTGACAACCGGAAGCTGTGCCAGACGGCGATAACCGCCGCGCATCAGCCCATCGCCCCGGCGCACCAGCCGTCGCACGCGCGCGCGCAGAGCGCTGTCGGCGTGCCAGTCGGCGGTAACGGCATCCACACCAAACAGCCCTTCGGCCACCTCCCGCAAGGACGCACCCGCCAGGGTCGCGTCCAGCGCCTGAAGCGTGTGCAGTTCCAGCAATGCGGACAGCGGCGGACGTGGCCGGACGGTCGCCGCAGGTACGGCACCGGCGGCTACGGCGATTTTGTTCAATTCGCTCGCCAGGGCCGCATAGCGTTCGCAAGGCGCGGCGCAGGCCCGGATGGCATAGGCGTAAGCCATGCCATCGGCCAAGCCTGGCGCGAGCACGAAGCGCAGGCAGCAACCGGGCCAGCGCGCCACCAGCACCAGGCGCTTGCCGTCATGGATCAGGTGTTTGTGGCCCGGCAGCTTCCAGAACTCAAAGCACAGGGCATCGGGCGGTGGATCGGCATCCGGGTAGAGCTGCACCACGGCATCGTGATCGGGGAACCAGGCCGGGTGCGCGTCCCGCGCATCCAGGGCGGGATCTTCCAGCAGGCGCAGCCCCCAATGCCCGGCGGCATCCGGTTGGCGACGACGGCGCAACCAGTCGTGCCGATAGTCTGGATGACGGCGCAGGTACTCCCAGGCCAGCGCCGGGCCATCCAGGTGCAGAACGTAGAGATAGGCCGCCGTGGCATACCACGGCTCGGCACTGCGATCAGCCATACGGCAACCTCCCTGTGCTGGGGGTGCGTCGCCACGGCGAAACGGCGTGCTACGAGGCCATCGTCAAAACGTCATGGGTGAAGCGTAAACTGGCAGTGTCAAGACCGATGAACTCCGATGCGTTGCTGAAATCGTCCGAGTGCGACGGCGGCAACGCTCTCCAATGGCATGCCGCGTCGGTCAGCTTGCCGCAGCCCGCGCCAGGCATCATGACCGTTTCGATCTGGCACGCACCGCTTCGGTGCAACACTGCCGATTCAGACCGAACGGGTCACAGACCAGACCGAAATAGACACAGTGCGCCCCGCTTGGCGGTGGCGCTCAATCGGTGATCGAGCCGTTGTCTTCGGCCAGTCGCAGGTATTCCGACAACCGCCGCAGCGGCTGGAAGTAGCGATCCCGCATCACGGGCTGCTGGCGCGGCCCGACGATGGCGGCCAGGTCGGACAGCTTCACCGTTCCCAGTGCAGGCATGCCAATCCCCAAGTCGATCAAGCCGTGGGCAGTATCGCCATCGGCGGGGTCGAGCGAAGCCAGCAGCCAAGTGGCATGCGCATCTGGCGTAAACAGGCGCACCACAGGCATCGGATCGGTGTCCTGCCCGGCGGCGCGGGCGTGGCCGTTGGCCAGCAGGCACATGCGCTCGTCGGTGGTGATGAGCGTGGTCATGGCTGTACGTCCACGGACTTGCGGAGCAGCAGAGGCGCTTTCACGCATTCCAACGAAAGCACCAATGTGCAATCCCACGTATCCGCAGAGACGTAGAGGCACGAAGGCACATGCACGTATGTCAGGAAAGACACGGATCAGGCTCTCCGCTTTTGAAGAAAGCCGCCGATGCGGATTTCAGTAAAGGCACAAAAACAGGTGAGATTGGATGAATGAGTTAAATATAACGTGGTTTTAATTGTGCTGCGAATCGACGCTTCTGTCTATGCAGAAGCGAACCGTCCAGCGCGGCCGACCGGCCGGCTCCACCACCTTCGACGCCGAGCTGGCCCAGGCCTTCGGCGCGGCGGTGCGCGCACTGCGGGTCGAGCAAGGCGTGGCGCAGGAGACCTTGGCACATCAAGCCGGTATCGAACGTTCTCACATGGGCAAGATTGAGCGCGGCGAACACATGCCCACGCTGGCGATTATTTTCAAGATCGCGCGTGCGCTGGGGCTCAGCGTCGCCCACTTGATGGGGGCCGCTGAAGAAGTCCTGGGCGAAATGGCTAATTGACTCTGCATCGCATAGCTTCGCTTGGCGTGGTGCAACTTTGGAAAGGAACTCAATGGCGAAGACATGCATCGTGTGCGGACAGGCCGCAGGCTCTGGGGAGCACGTTTTTCCGGCGTCTCTTGGAGGCCGGCGGGTCAACTCCGGCATCTATTGCCCCAAGCACGACAACAGCTATTCGGGTCTCGTCAATGAGATTGCCGAGCAGCTCGACTTCCTCAATGCATACTTGGGCGTTCGGCCGGATCACTCCAAGCACCCCAAAACTGCCTATGGCGAGCACACGCTGACGGGAGAGACCGTTTCGATCTCTGCCAAGGAGATCAAATTCACGAAGCCCCGCGTCATATCCCGCACCGCAGTTGGCGAAGGTGAAGAGTTGCATCTGGCATTTCCCAACCAGCAGTCCGTCAAACAGTTCGCAAAAAAGATGGAGGACGATGGACACGAGTGGACACCCTTGTCGAAGCCCTCCGCTCGGCCGTATATCACCGGTTCCATTCACCATAAGCGCAAATTTGGCGGTGCCTGTGGTCTGGGCGCCATCGCGTACATGACGCAGACATTCTTCGCGCAGGAATTCCCAGAGCTCGCGCGATCAGGGACGCTTTCCAACTTCCTCAACTACACGCAAGCCATCGCCAAGGTCGCAGCGCTGGGCGGCTGCGAACAGCAGCCGGAAGAGCGCGAGGAATTGATCGAGGCACGCGCGGCGGTGACGGTTGCGCTGGAGCCCTTTGGAGGCACGGCACCGATCTGGTGGGATTTCAGCCCGCCCGCCGGAGCGCGCGCCAACAAGTTTGAATTTGGGCATCGAGTGACGGTTGGTATTGATGGCTTTGACGGCCAAATCTACGGCCGTGTCGCGCTGTTCTCCACTTTAACCTTTGCCGTACACCTGGGCACGGCACCGCAGGGTTCCGCCACGCGAGAAGTGACCGTGGACATTGATCCTCTCGCGGAGCATCCACCACACGATATCGACAAACATCAGGTGCTCTCAGCGCCAGGCCGCGTTCAAGTGCCGGAACACGCTACCGAAGGGCTTGCGAATGCGCTCGCCGACGGCACGCAACAGCGTGCGTTCGCAAACCTGCTGGAACGCTTGGAAGAACATCAACTCCTCAAGCTGGCGCGCACCATGAGTACGGCGCTCGCGCCATGTTCCACGTTGTCGCTATTTGAAGCGCGAACACTGATCGAAAAGGAACTTGACCAACAACCACAGCAAATTTGGCGTTTGGTCACTGCTGTCGTTGAAGGCTTACGGGCGGAAATGGTCAAAGGCGGCATGGAAAACATTGCCCCAGTGCTCGATAACCTGATTGCGTATGACGCTCAATCAGCAAGCGGTCTATCGCAGCAGGCCGAGGCCACGTTAGCCCTGGCCAAAGCCGCATTAGTTGCACAGATGGAGCAAGACTGCGCAGCAGGCGTACTCCACGAGGAACGCATTGCGGAACTCATGGGCAGAGGCCCAGGCCTTTATGCCGTGGGGCAGTTGGTGCTGGCCCCTGTCTTGCAGGTGTTTAGTGAATCCGCTCACCCCAATGAAGTGAGCAGGTAAGCCAAGCGCCTCGCCATAGTGGGCGAGGCGCTGATGTGGTTACGCCGCCTTGGGCTTGCTGCGTGACCAGATCAGGTCATGCGTGCCATCCTCGTTTTCGATCAGGCGGGCATAGACCATTGCAGGGAACGAAGGATCGTCCAGGGTCACGGACACATAGGGGCGTCCTGCCTCGCTGGTCTTTTTCCACGCTGCGCCGATGTCGTGGCCAGCCGCTTGCAGGCGGTAGTCGGGTGCGCTTTCGTTGTCACCCTTGTCATTGGGAACCAGCTTGACCTTGACGTTGAGCGTCAGGGTGCGAAGCGTGCCGGTGAAGCCGTCTTTCTCTGCGGCGAAGGTGCCGATGTTAGTCATGATGATTTCTCCTTTCGGGTTGAACAAGGTCGCGCCAGTGCGTCCTTGTTGTGATCCGCCCGGCGGGGGATGGGTTGGCCGCACCGCGGAGCGGTCGCAACAACGTGGAGAACCTGGAGGCGAAAAGAATTTGTCCCGCGAGGAATGCGCGCAGCGCAGGGGAAATTGTTTTCGCCTCCAGGTTGCGGTCATAAAGCCAAAGGCGCAGCCGCGCCACCGCCAGGATTCGCAACAAGACAAGGACGCACGGGCCGCCCGCTCCCGAATGGAAACATGGCCGACTCGGCATCCTCGCATGACAACTTCACCGGCTTGTTCCCTTACGCGGCCAGGTCAATGCCCCAGCAACAAGGTACGAGCGCTCCTGCCACAACTTGCGGCCACATGCTTGATGCGTGGCGTGGAAGCTCCACATCGAGGCCAGGTGGTGTGTCGGTGAACCGTCCTTCGTGACGTACAGGCAACGAACGCGCCAGCGTCGAGCACGGCACGCTTTCGTGCAACCTGCCGCAGCAAGCCGGGGCGTAGCCCCACAAGCGCCGCCCATTGCGGCGAGGTGCTGTCGGGATGTCGGCGGCGCGTCCGCCGCTGCACTTGCATGGCTTCAATGGCTTTTGCGCACAAGACGACTTGTGCGCGGCCCCTTTGCCGCCTGACCGAAGGCGGCAAAGGGGCGTTTTGGCTTTGAGCCTTGAAACCGGGTGCGGCCACTGCCTCGCGCGGAGTTTTGGCATTTCCCGCGCCCAAGACGGAACGGCTTGGGCGCGGGGCTTCCTATTCTTTGGTTTCGATGATCCGCCAAACGGCACGCGGCAAGGCGCGGCCCGTGATGGGGTGTAGGTCGGTCAGGTCGGCACGGGCTGTCCAGCCGCGAGGCGGACGATAGCCGCGCACGTCGCCATCGCCATGCCAGCGGCGGGCGCGTATCGTGCCGGGGGCGTAAGTCGCGGCCATGCGCGGGCGGTTCGTGGTGTCGTGGCTCATGGGGGAATCCCCGGCATGAAAGCGCCCCGGCCGGAACCGGGGCGCTATCTGTGGTGCGGGGTCAAGCGGCCAGTGCCTCGGCTTGCGTCTGCTCATCCGCCACGGCGGCGACTTCCTCCTGTGCTTCGGCTTCCTCGTCTGCCTTCACGTCCTGCGCGGCCTGCTGCGTGGCTTTGGCGGCGAAGATGGCGGGCATCCAGCCGGTGCCATCGGCCAGCCGTTCGGCTTCGCTGGCAATGTCGCCTTTCTTCAACTTCGCCAGCCGGGTGACGTGCTCCGGGGCGTAATGCTCCACGGCGTCCAGAATCGCGGCCTTCGGCACATGCTGGAAATAGCCATCTGCGGTGGGTTGCCACCATACCGCCATGTCCAGCCCCACCGCCTGCGCCAGTTCGGCACCCGGCTGGTGCTGCGTGGCGCGGGGCGTCACCACATCGACCGTGGATGCCATGCATACGGCCAGCAGGCGCACCAGTTCATCCTGCGGCTTCGCCAGCAGCGCGGCGAACAGTTCGGCGCTGTCCCCCGGCAAGGCTTCACCCGCTACCTGTTGCAGTTCGCGCAGTGCCACGGCGGCGGGCGATTCCGGCCAGTCCGGGGCCATGCCTTCCAGCCGATCTTGCTGGGTCAGTTTCACACCCAGCGGCAGATCGTGGCCGTAGTGGCTGCCTTGCAAGACAGTCTGCACCATGCCATGCACCAGTGCGGCCAGCGCCACCTGCGGATGCCGGGCCACTTCGATTTGCAGCGCGGCGGTACGGTGGGCGCTCAAGCGTTGCGCCAGCCGGTCGGACATGGCGGCGGGCTTGGGGGCGTCGTCGGCTTCCTCGCCGGTTTCGTCGTTCCCGGCTTCGCCCTCGCTGCCGAAACCTTGCCGCAGCCGTTCAAGCGTGCGCAGTGCCTTGGCCTCGGCTTCGCGCAGCAGGCCACGATGAATCACGGCCTCGCCGTTGCGGTCGATGGTGACGATGGCACCGGCGGCAGCTTTGACGGCTTCCCCGTAGTCCTGCAAGCCATTTTCCAGCGCCTGCAACTGTTCGCCCAGGTGTTCGCCTTCCTCCTGCAAGGCGTCGGCCTTTTCTTCATCGTCGGCGTCCAGGGCGGCATCCACGGCCTCGGCCAGCGCCTGCATCTTGGTTTGCAGCTTCTCGATGCGTTGGGCTTCGCGCTTGTTCGGGCTGCGGCGCTGTCTCGGGGCGCGCTGGAAGGCTTGCAGGTCGGCATGGGTCGTGCCGGGGGTGGCATCCACCCATACCCAGCCTTCGGCCTTCACCTCGGCGGCAAGGCTGGCCAGCTTGTCCTGCGCCAGCCGTTCCAACAGCGTGGCATCGGTCAGATACACGCCGCTATCGGCTTCCGCGAACAGATCGCGGCGGGTGCCACCGCCTGCGGCCTCGTAAGCAATCAGTCCAACGAAGCGCGCCAGCGGATGCCGGTGGGCATCAATCTCGCGCTCGGTCAGGCGGTCGCGCAGGTTGTGCGGGCTGCGCTGCCATGTGGGCGCATCGTAGAACGCGGCTTCCTGCGCGGCGTGGTCGTCGGTGATGGCAAGGGCCATCAACTGGTCAAGGCTCACGGCCTCGGCCCGGTAGTCGGCCAGCAGGCGCGGCGACACGTTGGCGAGTTTCAGGCGTCGCTGCACCACCAGCGGCGTGACGCTGAAATCTGCGGCAATGTCCTCGATGGGGCGGCCTTCGGCCACCAGCGCGGCAAATGCCTCGAACTGGTCGGCGGGGTGCATGGCTTCGCGCTGCACGTTCTCGGTCAGGCTGGCGGTGCGGGCGGTGCCATCGGCCACCAGCAGGCAAGGCACCTCCCATTCCTTGCTGATGCGGTGCTTTTTCGCCAGCAGCTTGAGGGCGGCAAGGCGACGGCCTCCGGCCACGACTTCGTAACGCTCGCCGTCAGCGGTCGCGGTGACGATCAGGTTTTGCAGCAGGCCGACACGCTGGATGCTGGCGGCGAGTTCGGGAATCGACATGCGCGGGGTCTTGCGCACGTTGCGGCCCGTGGGGCGCGATACCAGCCGCGACAGCGGCACCAGAATCAGATTCTTGCTCGGGTCGGCGGCTTCCAGCAGCACGGCAGGGGCGGCGATGGCCGTGGCGTGGATGGCTTGGGCTTCGGTGTGGTTGATGGCGTTCATGGTGAAGACTCCTTGCGATGATGGAATGCAGCAGCGAATGACGCGGCAAGGGTTGCTGCCTGCCCCTGCCGCGCAGGGAAATCAGGCTTTCAACTGGCGCAGGCCGTCAGCCAGCAGCCACAGGGCGCGATTGAGGCGAATATCGGAATCAATGCCCTGCACCGGGCGGGTCTGCTGGCGGCGTCCGTTGGCGCTGCGTCCGTGCAAACCGCCTTTGGTCAGGTTCTCTTGGGTGCGGTTGAACACGCTCCACAAGTCCGGGCGGCGGTCGTCGAAACGGCGCGGCATCAGGATTTGCGATTCGGTGATCGGTGCGGGCTTGTCCGGGTCGTCGTACTTGAGCGACAGCGCGGCGCGGGCGAACACTTCGGCTTCGCCTTCGTCCAACGTGATGGCCTGCATGGATTCGCGGGATTCCAGCGCACGGTCAAAACCGTGCAGTACCTGATAGGCACCTTCGATCACTTGCCCAGCCACATCGCCCTTATGCGGCACGCGCACATCGGCCACGGTGTCGCCGCAAACAAGGCCATTGCTGCACACGAAACGGAACATGCCGGCCAGCATCTGGTAACTGCTGGTGCCATCGTGCGAGTTCAGCAGGATGATTTCGTTGGCTTCGCCTCGGGCGTTGATCTGGCTGGCATGGCGCAGCCGGATCATGTGCTTGGTGTAGTCGCGCCGGTCTTCGTGGCGGGTGCGGGTCTGCGTCACCATGAAGGGCTGAAACCCTTCCTTGCGCAGTTCGGTCAGCACCGTGGCGGTGGGGATATAGGCGTAACGCTGGGAGCGGCTTTCGTGGGGTGCTTCCGCAAAGATGGACGGGGCCACGCGGTGGATCTGGTCATCGGACAGCGGGGAATCGCTGCGCAGTACCGGGGAACGGGAAGCGAAACGGGATGCAAGCATGGTCTTTCTCCTGACGAAAATGGTTTGCTGTTCAAGCCGCACACCGGATTCCTAGATTCGGAGCCCAGCCTTTCGGCTGTTCGGTGCGGTTGGCACGAGGAACCCGGTTGGCCCTGTTGCCACCGTCTTTCCTGAGTTCATCGCCCGCGACGGTCAGGAGCCCACGGACGTGGGCCGTCAAGGAGGAAAGCGTCAGGTTGGTGCGGCCCGCAGGCGCAGCCGAGGACACGGCCTGGCGCGCCTTGATGGCACACGGCCACGGGCTACAGTCGCGAGCAAGGTGATGGAGTCAGGAGAGACGGCTGGACATGGCAACGGCCGCCGCGATGTGCAGACCGCACGCAAGCGCAAGCGCGCAGGCCCGAAGCTGGAAGCCGGGCCGTAGGCGTCAGGGATGTGGAAGGCTGGCGAATGCCAGTCCCGTCAGGGATGAGCGAATAGCGAACCTGGAGCAGCGCGGTCTGCGAAGCGGAGACGCCAGTGGCTTCAATGGTTACTATTCAATGCATAACTATTTTGGAGGAAAAATGAAAAATATATTTGAAGAAATAGACGGCATTCATCTCGAAGAAGATGAGCGGTCGAGCTTTGGGAGATTCTGCGATGCATTTCTTGGGGAAAATCCGACTGTTGTCAAAAGACTATTTCCCCTCATTGATGCCTCATCCACAGACGAAAAATTTCAGTCCGACGTGATGCAGGCTTACACCAATGAATGCATCAATGAAAAGCAAGCAATAATGGAAAAACTAGATGCAACGAGAGGTCATCCGGATGCATTGAGGTTTTACACTCCGCAACTTGATCTTGTTGATAGCAAGCTTTCTATAAAGACATTTCAGCAGCTTATTGATTCTCTAGGCAGCCACCTAGACAAGTACGCAGGATCGTTAGAGGTGTTCAATAACGCTTACAAAATAATCCACAATGCAGACGGCACTAAATATATAAGAAATAACTATGTCAATTACTCGATTGGCTCCATTTTGTATCGAAAACACCAGTCCGAAAAAGGCGGGGGCGACATGCTGAGCATGAAATATTCTGATGTCGTCAGGTCTGAATATGAAAAGTTGGGAATTGACATAGAGAAGGAGGATCTCCAGTTTTCAAAATACAAACTCATTAGCCTCAGTGACAATATTCAAATATTCAATGACAAGGACAGTCAAACGATACAGGACAGCCGGCTAGATAAGTATTTCTGGATCAAAGTACCAAGAGGCTTGCTAGCGAGCATTGAATCCCTGATTGAACAAAGAATGATTGCTGAAATTGCATTCAGGGTGGATTATGTTTCCGATCATGTTCCTTCGATGGAGGAGAAGGAGTTTGGATCTCCAATGAAATTGAGTATTTCATCCCTGCCCGAACTATCCAAATTCTACTCTACAGATAATTACAACAATAATCTGTGGATTCAGCATGACCAAATAAAGCAGAGTTTGACATTTGAAGAACTCCTGGAGGATTTTGAGGTGGCTGATGACAATGTCGTCACGCAGGTTATTCACCTTGAATACACATCAAGAGGTGATGAGTTCTTTATAACCCACCTGGATCATGAGTTCATTATTTACACCATTGAACAGTATGGGGAAAGAATGGGCAATGCAGGAGTAAAGGGGCATAGAAAGGTAAAGACATTCAAAGTCGATGGATCAATGATCCCATTCAATTCCAGGGTCAACGGAAATATATTCTTGATTCAGGTTCTCGACGCTTATTTTAATAATAGAGACTTGATTCAAGAGTATTTTGCAGAGGCATCGGCCTAGAGTTCAAGAAGACTACCGCCCCATGCTCGGTTTGTTTTGAGAGAAGGGGCCGAAGCCCCTAGGATCAAATAAGGCCGTATTCCGCAAACGACGTCGTTTTCGTGCCACCCACAACGATGTGATCCAGCACGCACACGTCCACCATCGCCAGCGCCTCCCGAAGTCGCTTCGTCAGCAACTTATCGGCTGCGCTAGGCTCGGGATTCCCGCTCGGGTGGTTATGAGAAATGATGACTGCCGCTGCATTGAGCCGCAGTGCCTCCTTGAGAACTTCACGCGGGTACACCGATGCACTGTCGATGGTGCCCCGGAAAAGCTCGCTGTACTCGATCAGCCTATGTTGCGTATCGAGGAACAACACTGCGAAGACTTCATGCTCCAGGCACGCCAGCTTGGTGCTCAGATACTCCTTTACCGCCATCGGTGATGTAAAGGATTCGCCGCGCGGCATTTTCTGGTCGATGACCAGGCGTGCGGCTTCGAGGATCTGATCGGCAGAAGCTGGCTGGTAGCGCCCACGCGCGCTACGAACCATCAGAACGGAATCGAAGGAAGAAAGAGAAAGTTGCGACATGATCGTGCTCCGGTTGCACGGGCGGAATTGCCCGGAACCGTGGCCAGCACGGCGCAGCGCAAGCAGTCAGGGGTCGCAGACGGCCAATGGGCCGCAAGCGCGCATGGCGCGTGCAGCCATTGACGGCGAGAACGCCGTGATACGGTGAAGGGAACAGCAAGACCGCCCACTCCCACCCACAGCGCACAGTAGGTTTTCATGGCAAGCGAAGCGCGCAGGCCCGTCAGGGCCGAAGATGTCAGGGGTCAAAGCCGAATGGCCACGATTCGGCACGAGGCGCGGGGCGCACGAATTGCTGCTTGGGCTACTCGTGCTGCTCAGCCTGCAAGCGGCCCCGCCCGAGACGGTCGGAAGCGTCGGCGACGTGAGCCACTATGAGCGTGACGCTTTGAAGTGCCTCAGCTAAAATGTAACTATCGCACAGCATTTCAAAATCAAAGTGACGTAAGTCCGAAAGAAGACGCAAATAGACTGCTTTCAATATAGGAGTTACGAAAACACAATGCACCCATTCCAAGAAAACATACAAGCTTGGATTTCTAGGCGTCTTGCAGACCGCACGTCCAGTCAATCCCTTGAGATTCCTTTTGTGCTTTCCAGTGATATAGGACTGGTTCGAAAGGAGAATCAGGATCGAGTGGCCGCTCTCTATACTGGAAAGAAGTCGATAAATCCCCTGTTTGCGATAGCAGTTGCTGATGGCATGGGAGGCATGCGCGATGGAGGGAAATGCTCTTCATTGGCAATATCGAGCTTCTTCTACTCTTTGATACAGCACCGTAATTTAGGTATCAAGGAACGGGCCTATGAAGCTGTAAAAGCGTCAAACAAACAGGTGTTCGACACATATCAAGGCGATGGCGGCTCTACGCTGACTGCCGTTTTGCTTGACTCTCAAGGCACCAAGATAATTGTTCATCTTGGCGATACGCGTGTCTACACTTTCGGGGCTGGGAAAAAGGTTGAGCGGCACACAACGGACGACTCTCTCGTCGAAGCTGTTGGTGGAAGCGGTCGAGAACTACTCCAATTTGTTGGAATGGGCGATTCGATGCAGCCCAAGATAACTGATTTTTTTTGTCAGGAAGGTTTTTGCGCCATTACCACTGATGGCATACACGGCATAGAAGAAAAGACCCTCAGCAGGATTCTAGAAAATTCATCAAGCCTTAATGATGCCTCCGAGCGTCTGAATTCTGTCGCGATGTGGTGCGGGGGGAATGACAACTCAACATCGGCCATATTTGACATTGCCGGAATGCCTCCATCGCTTGCACGATATGAAGGAAGCGGAATCCGTTTATGGGATGCAGCTGGAGATCTAACCACGCTTTGGCTGCGAGAGGAAGACCAGGCCTTTAATGCAAAAAACGCTCAAGTTCCAAACGAGACGAATGAAGCAAAAAATAATTTTTCATCCCAACTGATACCCAGTACGCCGCCGACGAATGAGGGGGCGCCGAAGAAGTCAAAGCCACCCGTTCGCAAATCTCGAAAAAAGAAAAACGAGAATTACCCAGAAGAAGTTCAACTGGATATAGAAATTGGCAGTTCTGCCGAACAGGGAGACGTCGGTGTTGATAGCAAATAGATATAAAACTCTCGACAACTCCGACAGGGGCGGAATGGGGGAGGTAATTTTTTGCGAAGATCTACATCTACAACGTCAAGTTGTGCTAAAGCATCTGCAGGCTGGCGTCGAAGCTCGTAGATTGCTCGATGAGCAAAAGGCATTGTCAAAAGTTAGGTCGAAACACGTCGTTCAACTTTATGACATCGTAAATATTCAAGGAGCAGTCACGCAACAGCCCGCTATTGTCCTTGAGTTTATTGATGGAGAGACACTCCAAGTTGGATCTCTTTCTGCCAATGCGGATTATCTAAACCTGATATGGCAGATTTCATGCGGACTTGCTGACATTCATTCGCACAGAATCATCCATCGAGATATTAAACCCGGAAACATAAAAATAGATGGCGAGGGTGTCGTTAAGATTCTTGATTTCGGTTTGTCTAGAAATACTGCCGATGCAGAGACTAGGAGCATAATAGGAACTCCTATATTTATGGCGCCGGAACTATGGGGTGACCAAACAATCGCGTTTGACTCTTCCATTGATGTCTATGCGTTTGGTGTGACATGTCTGGCCTTGCTGACCAACGAGCCTCCCCTTAGTTTGCGTCATAGGCCTCCAAGCCAGCCAACACTAGCAGATTTTTCTACTCCGTTCGCTGGGATGCCCGCTGAAATTACAAATGCCCTGTTCCAATGTCTTGCGACAAGCAGGCAGGATAGACCATCCATGCAAGCCATCAAGAATTTGTTGGAGAAACATCTTCTGAGGGACAGGCATCGTGCCACGGTTGTTTTAAACGGCGTAGCAAACACACTAGACCACAAGAATAGAAGAATATCTCTGAATGCAACCGTGGGAAGTCTCACGATTGAATATGACGGCTTAGCCTTCACTGTCACTCAGGTCGCTGGTGCCGTTTATATAAATAACACATCCGTCACTGTAGGGGCGATAGTGCCAGGCTGTTGCGTTCTAACCTTCGGCAACGGCAGTGGCAGAAAGTTCGTGACTTTTGATGTTTCAAACCCGGAGGTAATGCCATGAATGCGCAAGATATTGTCTCCGGGCGCTATCGCATAGAGCGCCATATCGGTCGAGGCGGTATGCAAGACGTCTATTTGGCGCAGGACATATTGTTGGAATCTAACGTTGCACTAAAAACACCTCAACCCGGACAGCCCGATAAGAGATTCAAAAGCAGTGCGAAGATTTCCGCTAGAGTTAATCATCATAACGTCGCTAAAACTCTAGACTACATTGAGGAGAATGGTCGGCTTTTTCTTATTGAAGAATTCGTTGATGGCGACAATCTTGAAAATAAGCTCAAGACCTTTGGAGCTATCGACCCGCACCTCGCTGCTCGTATATTTCTGCACGTTTCCAAAGGCGTTGCCGCTTCACATCATGCTGGAGTTGTTCATCGTGACTTGAAGCCAAGCAATATCATTGTTGAACATGGCATTAATTTGCATGAACTGAAAATAACTGATTTCGGCATCGCTACACTAACAGAAGAAGTTTTTGACGAAGCTGCGCGGGAAGGCGATATAACCAGATCGACATCTGGAACAATTCGCGGAGCTCTTCCTTATATGGCACCAGAGATGATGTTCAGGCAGCCGGGTGAACACCCAGGCGCCTCAGTCGACATTTGGTCGCTCGGCGCTATGATGTTCCAGATATTGACCGGAAAAGTTCCTTTCGGCGTCTATCTCCAGGCGGCTGTCAATGTTCAAAATAGAAATAGAGAACCGTGGCCGGACTTCATGACGTCAAACCCGCAATATAAGATTCTTGCGCAGCAGTTACAATCCCTCGTGGAAGACTGCCTTCAGTACAATGTTGCAGATCGCCCTACCGCTGATGATGTTGTTGCGAAGATTTCTAATCTTTGCTTTATCGGTGTTGACAGAAAAGTTGGAAGTGTGACCAACCTGATTCAAAATGGATATAGCGGATTCATAGACGGGGATGACGGTGTAACGACCTTTTTTAGTCGAGAAAGCGTTTATGGGTCAAAGTCATCAGCCATGCCTGGAAAGAGAGTGTGCTATTCGAATTTCCCGGGATCGCCGCGTGACCGAGGTCATCCGATCATTGTGATCGAATAATTTTTAGTAATTAAGTGGGGACTCCAACGTCCCCATTTTTTTAGATTCATGTCAAGTAACGCTCGGCAAGCGATAGATTGTCCCGTCTTGAGCAGCCCAGTGCGCAAGTGAGCGTTCCCTTGATCTGCTGCATCAGTTGATGATCGGTCAGCGAAGGATCAGGACTCCCACTAGGATCGTTTTAGGTGATTGGAGGCCAGATACCGCAGATAGCTTGAGCGGCACATTGGGAAGCTAGTCTGTTTGAGACAAGGCTAATCGTTGCGCGTTTCTCGCTGTTCTAGCTGCAACTGCGCCCGCTGAGTTGCCTGTTGTAGCCGCTCCACTAGAACGCCCCTCGGCGGCAAGGCTGTCAGGTACTCGGCGACGTGGATTCCGGACTTGTCCAGTTCCAGCAATTCGATCTGCTCGCGCTTCTTGCCAGTGCAAAGAATGATCCCCAGCGGCGAGGCCTCCTCTGGCTCCCGCTCGTGCTTGTCTAGCCAGCGCAAGTAAAGCTCCATCTGCCCCTTGTGCGCGGCCTTGAACTCGCCGATCTTCAACTCCACCGCCACCAGCCGCCGCAGCTTGCGGTTGTAGAACAGCAGGTCAAGGTGGAAATCCTCGTCGTCGATCTGGATGCGTTTCTGACGGGCGACGAAGCAAAAGCCCGCGCCCAGCTCCAGTAAGAAGGCTTCCATTTCGCGGATGATGGCTGCCTCCAGGTCGCTTTCCTGCCAGCTATCCCGCAGCCCCAGGAAGTCGAGGATGTAGGGATCGCGCATGACCAGCGCCGGGGTCATGCGCTTTGCATCGCGCAGGGTCGCCAACTCCTGCGCGATGGTTTCTTCCGGTTTTTGGGACAGCGCCGTGCGCTCGTACAACATCGAGTCGATGCGCTCGCGTAGCGTCCGCACGCTCCAGCGCTCGGTGCTCGCCATCTGCGCGTAATAGTCCCGCTGGAGCGGATCTTTCAGCGGCAGCCGACGTCCCCCCTCAATTGAGTAGCAAGTTGCTTTGGAGTCCAATCCCCAACGAGAAGGAGATTGGACGTGAAAAAGCGTTTCAGCGAAGAGCAGATCATCGGCTTCTTGCGTGAAGCCGAGGCCGGGCTGCCGGTCAAGGAGCTGTGCCGTCGGCACGGCTTCAGCGAGGCGTCGTACTACCTGTGGCGCAGCAAGTTCGGCGGCATGAATGTGTCGGAGGCCAAGCGCCTGAAGGAACTGGAGACCGAGAACGCGCGCTTGAAGAAGCTGTTGGCCGAGCAGGTCCTCGAGAACGAAGTGATCAAGGACGTGCTGCGAAAAAAATGGTGAGCGCACCCGCCCGACGCGAGCAGGTGCGCTACATGGCAGGCAAAGGACTCAGCGAGCGGCGCGCTCTGCGCGTGGTCGGCATGAGTGCCAGCGCACTGCGCTACACGCCTCGTCCGGACCGCAATGTAGAACTGCGGGCGCAGATCCAGGCCTTGGCGCATCGGCACAAGCGCTACGGGGTGGGCATGATCTACCTCAAGCTGCGGCAAGGCGGCCAGGTCGTGAACTACAAGCGCGTCGAGCGGCTGTATCAGCAGGCGAGACTGCAGGTGCGGCGGCGCAAGCGCAAGAAGGTGCCCCTGGGCGAACGGCAACCACTGATTCGTCCGGTTGCGGCCAACGAGGTGTGGTCGATGGACTTTATCTTCGATCGCACAGCCGACGGCCGTGTCATCAAGTGCCTGGTGATTGTGGATGACGCCAGCCACGAGGCGGTGGCAATCGAGGTCGAGCGTGCGATCTCGGGCCACGGCGTCAGCCGCGTGCTGGACCGCCTGGCACTCAGCCGTGGCCTGCCGAAGGTGATCCGGACCGATAACGGCAAGGAATTCTGCGGCAAGGCAATGGTGGCCTGGGCGCACGAACGTGGCGTGTCGCTGCGTCTGATCCAGCCGGGCAAGCCGAATCAGAACGCTTACGTTGAATCGTTCAACGGGCGCCTGCGCGACGAATGCCTCAACGAGCACTGGTTCCCAACACTGCTGCACGCGCGCACCGAGATCGAGCGCTGGCGGCGGGAGTACAACGAAGAGCGGCCGAAGAAATCGCTCGGCGGGCTAACGCCTGCCGCCTATGCCCAACAGCTGGCGGTGAAACCGCTACGATAAAGCCGGACTCCAAACAGCTCCGCTACTGAAAGCGGGGGGACGTCGCAGCAATGCCACGAAATGCGACCAGCTCAATTGTCGTGACAGCGTCACGACAATTGGCTCTTCGGGGTAAGTGGCCGCGAACTGCACCATCCGGCGCAGGTTCTTATCCGCGAAGCTGCGCCCGTAGTCGCGGACAAGCTGCTCGGCCAGGGATGGCATGATTTCCTCGCCGTACTCGGCCCGCTGCCCGGCCAGCACCTCCGTATGGATACGCTGGCCGATCCTCCAGAACAGCAAGGTCAGTTCAGCATTGACCGCCGAGGCGGCGCGCTGGCGCGCAGCCTCAATCAGTGCCCGAATGTCACCCAACAGTGCCTTCGGCGCTGCTGGTGAAGGGGTGGACACCTTGCGCCTGCTCATGCCGCCACCTCCGCAGGGGATTGCTTAGCGCCGGTGATCGCCTTGCGTCGGTTCGCCACCAACTCGGCGGCCTCTCGCACGGGCTTGTCTTCGGTATGGACGTAGCGCATGAACATCGCCACGGTCTTGTGCGCCGTCAGAGCCATACCGACCTTCACCGGGATGCCAGAATTGGCAATGTCCGTCGCCGAGCGGTGACGGATGCCGTGCGTACCCACATGCGTCACGCCAGCGGCTTTGAGAGTGCGGCTCCAACCGTTGTAATACTCCCCGTCGGTCAAATGCCGATCAGGGTGCCGCGGAGACGGTAATACATGGGGCGTCGTAGCATTGCGAGCCGCCGTCGAAAGAAGCCGATAGGCTTCTTCGCTCATGGGCTTGGACATACCGCCTGTCTTGCTGTCAGGCCACACCACCCGCCGGTTTTCCAGATCAATCCAATCCCATTGGAGTGAGACGATCTCAGAAAGGCGAGCAGCAAACTCGAATTGCAGGCGGATGGCCAGCGGGATCACTACATGCTCCAGCCCTTCCGCCTCCAACTGGTCAAGGTAGCGAAACAACTTGCCCATTTCCTCATCGCTGATGAGGTGAGTCGCCTTGCCGTTCGGGTACATGGGCACATGGCGGCATGGGTTGGTGCCGTCAGGGCGATAGCCCCATACCTCGGCCAAGTTGAACATCTTGCGCATCACGCTGAACGTGCGGTTCGCATCGGCGGGCTTGTGCGCCATCTTCTTCATCATTGAAGCCACGTCAGGCCGCTTCAGATCCTGCACCTTCATGCGACCAAGCATTGGGATGATGTTGCGATCAATGACGCTCTGGTAGCCTTCTTGCGTGCTCGGCTTGTTGCGCTGGCTGGAGTAGTCCTCCATGAACTTGATGCACAGTTCCTTGACTGTGGGTGCCTGACGCGCTGCAGCCTTCTCTGCGGCAGGATCTCCACCCCGGCGCACTTGCGCCAGCCACTCCTGCGCCAGCGATCGAGCCTGTTCGACGGTCAGTTCTCCGTATAGGCCCAAGGCAGGTTTGCGCCGCTCTCCGGCGTTTGTGCGGTACTGGAGCATGAACACCTTGCGGCCTGCCGGGGTGATCTTGCACAGGAAGCCAGGAACCAGGGTATCGCGCAGTTCGACTGGCTGCGCTTGGGCTTGTGCCGCATCGACTGCGGACTTGGTGAGTTTGATTTTCGCCATGATGACTCCTCGGAAGACCCGATTTCCAGGAGCCTGTTGGGAGCCAAGCGGGTGGAAGCCGGGTCAAGTTTCAGAAAGCACCGGCATATGATGAACTCGCCTAAGTTATTGATAAACCTGCTGTATCTGGCTGTGGCGTAGTCCAGCGAAGTTCGGTGCTGGAGTCATGGTGAAATAAAAAAGAACTGACAAAAGCCATAACACTGACAACGGGAATGCTTGCACTGGCAGAGCCTCTGCTGGTGATGGCACAGGATGGTACCGGAGAAGCTCGCTCAAGAACACGTAACAGTCTGCTGGAGGAAGTGGTGGTCACGGCACAGCGCCGGGAGCAGAACCTCAATGATGTGCCGATTGCGGTGACGGCGCTCAATGGGGAACAGCTCGACACGCTGGGTGTGACCGACACCCGCGATCTGAATATCGTTGTCCCCGGATTCTCGGCGTCCAATGGCGGTTATGGAACACCGGTATACACCCTTCGCGGTGTCGGTTTTCCGGATTCCACCTATTTCGCCAGCCCGACAACCGGTGTGTATATCGACGAAGTCAGCATGCCGTACTCCATTATGTCGAAAGGGCCCAACCTCGATGTACAAAGGGTGGAAGTATTGAAAGGTCCTCAGGGAACGCTGTACGGGCGCAGCACCACTGGCGGCGCCATTAATTATATTGCTGAAAAACCCACGGACGAATTCGCCACCGGCTTTACCGCCTCGTATGGTCGCTGGGACAGAAAAGATCTGGAAGCCTATGTCAGTGGGCCGATTACCGACAATTTCAAATACCGGCTGGCAGGTCGTTATATTCTTCAGGAAGAACCCTGGCAGTACAGTAATACCCAGCATGACAACCGCCACGGTGAAGAAGACAAGTTTTCGCTGCGGGGAATTCTGGACTGGGATCTCAGCGATAACACCAGCGCACGTTTAATGCTGGCTGGCTGGAAAGACAGGAGTGATGCACAGGCGGGACAGCCGGTGTATTTCAATGCACAGAACCCGCAGAGTGAATTGCTCACCTCAATTAATGTGCAGAACTATCCCTATATTCCGGATACTGACGACCCGCGGGTGATGGAATTCTGTAAAGGGGATCCCTCCTGTGTGGATGTGACCGGCAAACCGTACGATTTCAAAAACGACGAGAGCTTCTATCAGGCGGCCCTGAGATTATCGACCTTTTTTACCGAGTCTCTGGAAGCGATTTTATTGGTCTCGTACAACAAGTTCGAGTCGGACGGCACCGAAATTCCCTCCTCGTCCTATAACAAGCGTCATATTGAAACGACCATTTTTTCTGAAATTGAAAACCTGGATGTTGAGTTTCGTCTGAGCGGCACCGGCGAACTGTTCTCGCGGGACATTAAATGGACCGCGGGTGTTCATACCACGCCGCAGGAAGAGGGCAGCGATGTGCGCCTGTTTGGCGCCAGCGATAACAACAGCGTGTTTTATGTGGTGCCGCTGGTGGGGGCTTTGCCGGGGCTGGACGACATCAGTCTGCTGGGCAGTTACTACTACAGCTATGGCTATATGGATTATCAGTCGCAGTCGGCATTCGGCAACATGGAATGGCAGCTCAGCGACACCTTCCGCCTGAGTCTGGGTGCGCGCTATACCGATGAGGAGCGCGACTTTACCGGCTGTCTGGGCGACGATGCGCGCGACAACAATATCAATGTGAATCTGGTGTTTACCGCGCTGTCTTTACAGCGTGCGTTGCTGGCGGGAACGCTGCCCGATACCACCTCGCCGGGGGAGTGTATTTCACTGGCTGAGGACGGCAGCCTGGAGCCCTACGCGGATACGTTGGAAGAACACAGTCTGTCCTGGCGGGCGGTGCTGGACTGGGAACCCAGCGACAACACACTGATTTATCTGTCGCGGTCTCGCGGCTTTAAATCCGGCAGCTTCCCGGTGACCAATACCACCGACCAGGGACAGTATCAGCCCGCCAAGCAGGAGCAGGTGGACGCGTATGAAATCGGGGCGAAACTGAATTACTTCGATCGACGCTTGCAGTTCAATACGGCGCTGTTCTACTACGACTACAGCGACAAGCAACTGTTCTCGCGGATTCAGGACCCGCTGTTCGGCTCACTGCCCCAACTGCAGAATGCTCCGTCGTCGGAGGTGCGAGGTATTGAATTTGATATCTCCGGCGCGCCCATCGACGGTCTGTATCTGTCGGCCGCGGCGGCGTATATCGAAACCGAGGTAAAGGAATTCCCCAACGCCTTTAATACCCGGGGCGAACCCACCGACGTAACGGGGCAGTCGTTTAACTACTCGCCTGAGCTGACCTATACCTTTCTGGTCGATTACAGCCTGCCGATCGCCAGCAACTACGAGGCCGGTGTGGGGGTGGACTACAGCTATAAGGACGAGACCAACTCCACACTGGATGGCGATCCGTTCTTTGCCCATGACGACTTCGGTATTACCAATGCGCGACTGCGCTTCGGGCGCTCGGACGGCGAGTGGATGCTTACCTTCTACGGTCGCAATATTTTCAATGAGTACGCAACAACCGCCCACGCTCAGGTGGTCAGCGATATTGTGACCCGCTATGTGTCGGCGCCAAAAACCTGGGCGATTGCACTCGATTACAACTATTGATTCACCACGGGGACTCCCCTCTTCGAGGTGATTGATGCGGCTCGGTCGAGCCGCTTTTTTCTTTACAGACGACAGGAGGCACTGTGTCCAGAACCTATGTAGCCGGAGTCGGTATGGTGAAGTTTGCCAAACCGGGCAGTCAGCAACCGTATCGCCAGATGGCCAAAGCCGCTATCGACAAGGCGTTGACGGATGCCGGATTCAGTTTTGCCGATGTTGACCAGGCATTTGCCGGATATATCTACGGCGATAGCTGCTGCGGGCAGCACGCCATTTACGATGCGGGCATGAGCGGCATCCCCATTTTTAATGTGAACAATAACTGTGCCTCGGGTTCGACGGCGCTCTATCTGGCGCGGCAGGCGATCCAGTCCGGTAGTGCGGAATGTGTGCTGGTGCTCGGCTTTGAGGAGATGTTCCCCGGTGCGATCAGTTCCCAATGGGACCAGCACGAATCGCCGTTCAAGCGCTTTGACGATGCCCTCGATACCATGGGCTATCCCACCGGGCCGTTGGCGCTGCGTTGCTTTGGCGCGGCGGGGCACCACTATGTTGAGAAATACGGCGCCGAGCCCAGCCTGTTTGCCGAGGTGGCCGTGAAGACCCGGCGTCACGCTACCAAGAATCCGCTGGCCCTGTTCAATGCCCCGCTGACCGTAGATGAGGTGATGGCCGGGCCGCCGCTGTATATGAACTACCTGACGCGGTTGATGTGTTGCCCGCCGACCTGCGGCGCGGCAGCGGCGTTGTTGTGCAGTGACGATTTTCTCCGCCAGCGGGGTGTGGATCAGGCCATTGAAATTGCCGGGCAGGGCATGGCGACGGATACCGCCAGCAGTTGGGACGATCCCATGCAGTTGGTCGGTGCGGGCATGAGTCGGGCCGCCAGCCAGCTGGCCTATGAGCAGGCGGGCGTCGGGCCAGACGATCTGGATCTGGTTGAGTTGCACGACTGCTTTACCACTAACGAAGTCATCAGCTACGAGGCGCTGGGCTTGTGCGGAGAGGGCGAGGCCAGTCGCTTCGTTGCCGACGGGCAAAACAGCTATGGCGGGAGCGTGGTCGTGAATCCGTCCGGTGGCCTGATGTCCAAGGGGCATCCCATTGGCGCGACAGGACTGGCGCAATGTTATGAACTGGTTTCCCAGCTTCGTGGACAGGCTGGAGAGCGCCAGGTGGACAACGCCCGGCATGGCTTGCAGCACAATATCGGCTTGGGCGGTGCGGCGGTCGTTACGCTGTATCGTCGTCCGTAAACTAGCGGGGCGGCTGCGCCCCGCAGGGATAAAACCGGCTTCGCCGTGTTATTCAGGCAGTGATGCCTTGGCAATCCTTGCCGTGCGCACGCGCTGCGGGTGGTCGCCAACCGGAATGCGCGCCACTTCGGTGTCGGTCGCATAGGAGAAGACCGACAAGGTATCGTCGCCGGCAACCGATACATAGCAGAATTTACCGTCCTCGCTGGTGGTTGCCCAGTAGGTGCGCGCGCCCAGATCGTGGATGGAATAGGTGAGCGTGTTGAGGTCCACCATCGCGGCATAGTTCGACATTGTGCCTGCAATACAGAGTGTGTCGCCCGCGCCGTTAATGGCGATGCCGTGGTGAGCGGAGTCCAGGATGTAGTCGATTTTTGGCAGGTCTCTGGCTTCTTCGCTCAGGGGCAGATTTACGACACGCACGACCTCATTCTTTTCAAGGTCGTATTCGATGAAGCCGTGAAAGAACGACACCTGAAAATACAGGGTTTTTTCATCGGGGCTTAGCGCCATCGGGCGAACCGCAGAACTCATATTGGGGTAGCCCGCGTCCTCAAGCACCTTCCCCATATCCAGACGTTTGATAATTTCCAGGGTCTCGGCATCGACGATCTGGAAATAGCGTTCACCCTTGGTGGTATCCAGAATGGGGTTGTCGAAAGGGGTGTAGATCAGGCCAATGCTGGCGTGAAAAATCTTTGAGCCATCGATGGAGTAATTGTTTTCGTGGGGCGAGTCGCCGGACTCGAATTCGCCGACAATTTCGCCGGTAGCGGTGTCGAGAAGGTGAACCACGTTGCCGGTCGAGGCTGACACCGCAAGGCGCTCGCCGTCGGGCGAAATGGCCATGTGATCAGACCGCTGTCCGGCCACTTTGGTACGCCACACAATGTCGCCGCTGGCGATATCAATGGCAACCACGTCCGCAAGGCTCGGGCGCGAGACAAACAGGGTTTTTCCGTCGTTAGAGGCAAACATATCATCGACGAGCTGGTCGTTGCCCTCGCCAATCAACTGCTGGATCGCCAGGTAATAGGCGAAACGTATGGGGTTGGTAAGAATCTCCAGCTTGCGTTCTTCCAGATCGGGTACCACATTGATGCGGGCCAGCCGCGTATAGCCGGGCACGGAAAGAATATCCGCCGTGCCATCCCAGTTATTGCCCACCAGCAGCACTTCCTGCGTATTGGCGTCGGCGCGTTGATCGGGCTCAGCGCTTGAGTCTGAGGAGGAGCTGCCTCCGCCGCCACAGCCACTGAGTAACAGGGCCGCCACAATGGATGCCGCGACAGGGCGTAAACGGCGGAGCTGTGTTGTTAATAGCGCGATATATAAAGTTCGTAACATCTCAAAAAACTCCCGGTATGAGTAAAACGTAAACGAACGCCATCTTTTCGCTCGTGTCTCTGCGGACAGTAGCGTGACAAGGCTCGGTATTTTTGCCGCCAGTCCATCTGTCTTTGATAAGCACAGTTAAGCGAAGGCGGGGTGTTGCTTGCTTGGGTCAGGGGGAATGCCGCCAATTCGTGAGCGCCGCCAGCCATTGCGCGTATTACTGCGTTGACCGGTCATACAGCGGCTTTTATCGATTTGGCATGAGGCAGACGTGTGCATGCTTGGCGCCGAGGCGCCTGTCTGCCGTTCGCGAGCTTGAGTATTGCGGTAAGGGCTTCTCCTTTCTCAATAGACTTGTTTTGTGTGATGGGGATGAAGTATGTTTTTGTAAACGATTACATAATAATGTCAAGCCTGAGACCGGAAAGTCCTCCTGTTTTGGGCGTGGGGCCTCAGGATTTATGCGCAAGTTCTCCATTTTTTCGATGGCAATGCTGTTTTTGCTCTTCGCAGTTAACGCTCAGGCACAGGCGCGTCCGAATATTCTGTTGTTGGTGGCCGAGGACCTTGGCCCGCGCCTGAACAGCTTCGGTGATTCGCTGGCGCAGACCCCCAATCTTGATGCACTGGCCAGTAGTGGTGTGCGCTTTGATCAGGTGTTTGCGACCGCCGGTGTTTGTGCGCCCAGTCGGGCTGCACTGATTACCGGGGTTCATCAAAACAGTTTTGGAGCAGGGCATATGCGGGCTTCTGACGGGCTTGGTGGCGACTACCTCGCGGTACCCCCTCATGACCTGAAGGCCTTTCCGGAATTGTTGAGAGCCGCGGGTTACTACACCTATGTGAATGACAAGCTGGACTACCAGTTTTCGGGAACACAGCCGGGCTCGGGGCCGTTTACGATCTGGGATCAGGAATCGAGCCTCTTCTCGCCGGTGAGCTGGCGAGATCGTCCCGCGCAGCGGCCATTTTTCGGTATGTACAATTTCATGGAAACCCATGAATCCGCTCTGTTCCCGCGTTGCTGCTGGCCTCGCAGTGGCCTTCACGCCCTGATGGCGGCCATGCAGATATACCGGCATTGGGGTGAGCCATCACCCGTGAGCGAAGACAGGGTAAGTGTGCCGCCTTACTACCCTGATACGCCTGCGGTGCGCCGCGACATTGCCCGTCAGTACAACAATATTGCGACGATGGACCGGCGTGTTGGCGAGATTATGACTGCCTTGCAGCGAGAGGCGCTGCTGGATTCGACGATTGTTATCTGGCTGTCTGATCACGGCGATGGTCTGCCCAGAGCCAAGCGCGAACTGTTCGACTCGGGGCTGCATGTGCCGATGATTATCTACTGGCCTGAGGCGTTCCGCCCCGGCGGGTTATCGCCTGGTCAGGTGGACTCACGCTTGATCAGCTTCGTGGATCTGGCGCCTACGATTTTAACAATGGCCGGTGTTGCTCCCCCGGCCTTTATGCACGGGCAGGATTTTCTGGATCGGGGGCATCCCCCGCGGCGCTATATCTATGCCGCGAAAGACCGGATGGATGAGGTCGAGGATCGCCAGCGGGCGGTGCGTGATCATCGCTACAAGTACATCCGCAATTACCAGTCTGGCCGCCCTGGCGCCCAGCCGCTGGCGTTCAGGGATTATCTGGGCAGTATGCAGTCACTCTGGGCGGCAAAGCGGAAGGGGGAGTTGAATACGGAGCAGGCACAATGGTTTGCACCGCGCCCTCCCGAGGAGCTCTACGATACTCAGCTCGATCCCCATGAGGTTCGCAACATCGCATCGTTGCCCGCCTATCGCCCGATTTTGCTGCGTATGCGGCAGGCGCTGGATCACTGGCAGCGCGAGGTGCCAGATATGGGCAGCCTGAACGAGTCCGAAATGGCCGAGCGTTTCTGGCCGGGCGGTCAGGCACCGATAACGGCGAAGCCTGAGCTGGAATACACGGCCGCGAAAAGTGAGGTCCGTATAGTCGCTGGTACGCAGGGAGCGTCGGTCGGGTATCGCGCCAATGACGGGCGCTGGCTGCTCTATCGTGACCCGGTACCCGTTAAAGCGGGCGACCGGGTAGCCTCAAAATCCGTGCGCTATGGCTGGCGCGAAAGCCCGGTGGTCGAGCTGGTGGCGCCGTAAGTGAGAGCTTATTGATCCGCTGCCGGGAGGAGGGTCAGCAGGCTGTCCAGCTCTTGCTGGCTGACAATGCCGTCTTTGAAGAAACGCAGCGTGCCTTTGGGGTCCACGAGGAAAATCGCGCTGCCGCCGGGTTTGAGTTCCCAGGCCTGACGACCGTTGTCCATGTCGCCAATCAGCGGGCTGTCGGGGTATTTCCGCTTATTGTTCTCCAGTTCGGCGAGTGCGAATCCCGTCGCGCCGAATGGCACGTCGCGAACATTGATGATGTTGAAAATATTAACGGCTACGCCTTGAGCGCGTTTTTCGGATACGGCGTCGACAACGTGGCGATTCACTTTGCTGGCTTTGGGGCGCGCCGCCATGTACTGCAGCAGGGCCCAGTCCCCATTCAATGAGCTGGTAGCCCAGGGGCGGTAGTCTATCGCTTTGCCGTTAAGGTGGAGTTCGCCCTTGTCGCGAATCTCCAGCGACGGCATCGGCTCGCCAACCGTTGGGCTTGCGGCATAACTGCTTAAGCTGAGCAGGAATAGTGTGGCCATAACGATAAAACGCATTGCTTTCTCCTTGTTTGGGTGTCGTACTATTCAGCGATTCGCCCATCGGTGGGGAGTCGCACATTGCCAGATGTGTGTCGAGGGCTCCAATCGTCTATTCGGGGCTTGTTTTTGCCCCCCATCTCTGCTTATGATGTAAACGATTACATAATAATAGTTGAAGTCGCCAGGCGGAAGCGCTGGGCGACGGGTATGGAGACCTTTACCCATGCAAAAATACTCACTGATTGTGGCCGTTGTGCTGCAGCTTTTGTTTTTTATTTCTGCCCATGCTGAGGATTATCCCGACGTGACGGATTCGGGACTGCGCATTGAAGAGGTGGTCGTCACTGTCTCCAAACGCAGCGAGTCGCTTCAGGATGTGCTGGGGTCAGTGTCAGCGCTTTCGGGCGAAATGATTGCTGAGCAGAATATTCAGGATTTCCGCAGCATGGCTGAACTCATGCCCGGCATGGTGGTGCAGGGGGAAGAGGCCGGCAGCGAGCAAGTGGCTATTCGCGGTATCAGTCGCACACGCGACGGCCCGTCGCCAGTGGCCTTCCATGTGAACGATATGTTTTTGGATATGCGCGGCGAGCCGTATTACGACCTTCAGGCCGTTGAGGTGGTGCGCGGTCCGTCGGGCACCGCCTATGGGCGCAATGCCACCGCCGGCGCGATCAACGCCAAATGGCGAAAGCCGGAGTTGGAGTGGGGTGTCGGCGGCAGTTATCGGCAAACGGATCTCAACTCCAAGGAGCTGCGCGCCTATGTGAACATGCCGCTGCTCGGTGAGGATAACGACCGTTTGCTGGCGCGGGTGGCGGCAGTAGCTCGCGAGAAAGACGGTACCTATAACAATCTGCTGACTCCCGATGACGCCGATCCGGGCAACCTGCAGGATCGTTTTCTGCGCATTTACCTGACCAGTCAGCTGACGGATTCCCTCGCGCTTGGTCTGCGGGCCATCAAGTATCAGTATCGTACCAACGGCACGAATACCGTTTTTTCGCCCTCGAGGGCCACCAGGAACAGCGGCGAGCTGGAGCAGTTAGGGGCCGAGTCGCTGCCCGACGATCTGACGATCGTCCGTTCCACGGCGCATGAGCGTTTTGGCAATTTTGAAGAAGACTTTACACGGGTGTCGGGCGACATCACCTGGTCGCTCGAAGACCTGCCCTTGCTGGGCAGTATGGACGTGGTGTTTGTCGGGGGCGAGATGCGTCGCGACTGGCGCTCGGTGTTCGACCTTGACGGCACCGAGGCAGCTATCACCGATGGCCTTTCCGAGCACCCCAGCGATGTTCGCCGTTCCGCAGAGCTGCGCTTTGTGTCTACCAACGCCAGCGGCTTCGACTGGTTGCTGGGCTTTTTTGCCTATCGCAAAGTGGATGACTGGAATCAGGCCATCGATGTTCGCAGTCACCTGTCGGCCTCAACGGTTGGTCTTCCCGATTGGCTGGACTTCGTCTCCATGCCGATTACCGCCGAAGTGCGGATTGATGGCATCCATATTGTTGATGACAGCAAGGCGGCCTTCTTCAATATGAATATGGATCTGGGCGAGCTGCTTGGGCTGCCCAACATTGAGGTGTCGGCAGGTATTCGTCATAACCGGGATGAATTCACCAACGAAACCGACAGCTCGGTGAACGCACTGGTAACGCCCATCGGCACCTTCCCGCTGGTGCAGGAAGAGAACATCAACCAGTACGCGGCATTCGAAGAAACCACCGGCGAGCTGGGTGTGCGCTGGTTCTACAGTGAAAGCGGTATGGCCTATGTGAAGGCCGCGCGCGGCTACAAGCCAGGACTGGCGCAGCGCATTGAAACCCTCGATGAAGGGGTGCTGCAGAATCCGGTCGATCCCGAGTTTCTGGATTCTATCGAGCTGGGCTGGAAGGCGAGCTTTTTGCAACAGAGTCTGCAGACCAATATGGCCTTGTACATGTACGACTACCAGAACCTGCAGGTCAGCCAGATTACCCCCGGCGGTGTCATTACCGAGAATGCGGCAGAAGCGACAATTCAAGGGCTGGAAATGGATGTGCGCTGGATGCCGACGGCAAGCTTCAGCCTGATGGGCGGTTTTGCCTGGACCGACGCCAGCTATGACCGTTATTGCGGCAATGATCCGGTGCGTGAGCAGGGTGATCCGGCACCGGGCTGTGATGCCGAAAACCCCTTCGACTTCTCCGGCGCGACGCTGCCTGCATCACCGGAGTTTGCGGTATCGCTGCTGGCCAGTTACCTGATTGATCTGAACGACTGGGGACGATTGACGGCCTCGCTGCAAACCAGTTGGACGGATGAAATTAACCGCCGTGGTCTGGGCAATGACGAGGATGTTGTCGAAGCCTATACCAACAGTTCGGTCCGACTGGGCTGGGAGAATGTCAGCGGGCAGGTGAAGATCACCGCGTTTGTGGAGAACCTCGAAGACAACAGCGATCTGTTCTTCTCGGCGGCGCCGCTGTTCCTGGGTAGCGACCGGCCCAATCAGCTGACCCTGGTCGGTAATCTGCCGCCGCGAACCTCCGGTGTGGAACTGGAGCTGAGATTTTAATGAACAAGGAGCCCATTGCGATGGCGACCTCTTCTATTCGTCCCGCGCGCGTGTTGCTGGGGGTGGCGCTGGCGCTCTACCTGTATGCGCTGCTCGGGGCGACGGCAACACTGTTTTATGAGCTTTACCACCTGACGGGATTCGGCGCGATTTATTACGGCTACAGTGCGTTTAAGGCGGCGGCCTACTATTTCGGAAGTTGGGAATACCAGTGGCTTGCCTGCCTGCTTGTGGGAGCCTTGGTGGCGCTGCCCTGGTGGCGTTATTTGCGCAGTGCAATAGGAGGACGGGGATGAACCGGCGAGAGTTTCTTGAGTGCGCCGCACTGCTGATTGCAGGCGCGAGTGCCAGTCAGTTGGGGGTATCGCTGACCCATGAGCAGCGCCAGCATCTGGCGGCGGCACCGAACTATATTGACCACAAGGTCGAGTACCTCACGGCCGCGCAGAAAAGCACGCTGGCCATGTTGACCGAAACGATTATTCCGCGCACCGAAACGCCGGGGGCGATGGATGCCGGTGTGCCGCGCTTTGTCGAGCTGATGGTCTTTGAGTGGCTGAACGAGGACGAGCGCCGACTCTTTCTGGAAGGCTTCAATGCGCTGATGACCACGGTGCAGGAGCAGTATCAGCAGCCGTTCGATGAGCTGCCCGAATCGACCCGTGTCGACATTCTCGACGATCTGGAGCGCGAGGCCTCTGATTCCAGCTGGTACGCCTTTGGCGAAATCCCGGTGTATGTCAGCGATGCGCCATTTATCTGCCAGCTTAAAGAACTGACGATTTGGGGCTTCTTTACCTCCGAGGTGGGCGGCACGCAGGTGCTGCGCTACGAGGCCATGCCGATGAAATTTGATGGACACCGCAAGCTGGACGATGACGACAGCAGCTGGATGTCGGTAATGATTTGAGGAATGGCGATGATTGACGTTAAGCAGTATGAGTTTGATGCCATTGTGGTCGGCTCGGGAATCACTGGCGGCTGGGCCGCGAAAGAGCTGACGGAAAAAGGTTTGAAGGTGCTGGTGCTGGAACGTGGCCGCGATGTGCGTCACGGTGTGGACTATCTCGGCGAGCACGCCCCCGACTGGAAATTGCCGTTTCAGGGCAAACCGCCACGGGAACTCTATAAAGAACAGTACCCGGTACAGAGTACCTCCTATGCCTTTAACGAGGCGACACGCCACTTTTTCGTTAACGACCAGCAGAATCCCTACCAGACTGATAAGCCCTTCCACTGGGTTCGTGCCGATGTTGTCGGCGGGCGCTCGCTGCTGTGGGGGCGGCAAACTTACCGCTGGAGTCAGCAGGATTTTGAGGCGAACAAGCGCGATGGTCACGGCACCCCGTGGCCGATTGGCTACGAGGATGTCGCGCCGTGGTACAGCTATGTAGAAAACTTTATCGGTGTCAGTGGGGAAAAGCTCGGTCTGGACGAGCTGCCTGACAGTGAATTCCTGCCACCGATGGGGATGCACAAAATTGAGGAAACCATTCGCGGTCGCTTAAAGCGCAAAGCCCCTGACGCCAAAATGACCATCGGGCGGGCGGCGATTCTCACGGAAGACCATAATGGCCGGGCGTCGTGTCACTACTGCGGTCCCTGCCACCGAGGCTGCTCTACCGGCAGCTACTTCAGCTCGCAGAGCTCGACACTGCCTGCGGCAAGGGCGACCGGCAATATGACGCTGCGCCCCGACTCGGTTGTGGAAAAGCTGATCGTTGATCGTGACAGCGGAAAAATTTCCGAAGTGCGCGTCATCGACAGTAAAACGGGTGAGCGACTGCGCTTTCGCTCGCGACTGGTCTTTCTCTGCGCGTCCACGGTGGGCAGTACCCAGTTACTGCTCAACTCTGCCTCCGATGAGGCGCCCAATGGCCTGGCAAACAGCAGCGGGGCACTGGGCCACTATCTGATGGACCACGTGCACGGCAATGCGTCGATGGGGATATTCCTCGATGACATGGACAGCTATTGGTACGGCAACCGCCCCAATGGCTGCTACATCCCGCGCTTCCGCAATCTACCGGGTCAGGAGGAAGGTACTGACTTCCTGCGGGGCTATGGTATGCAAGCCAATATCGTGCGCCTGAACTGGAAAACCAGTTACCACCGCAAAGGCTTTGGTGCCGACCTCAAAAACGACTTGAGAAAACCCGGTCCCTGGATCTGGGTGCTCACGCCGTTTGGCGAAGCGCTGCCGGACAAGCGCAACCGCCTCTACTTACATCCCAGCAAAAAAGACCGTTTTGGCATTCCCCAAGTGGTCTTCGACGCCCAGTGGCGAGACAACGAATACAAGCTCTGGGCGGACGCGGTTGCACAGAGTGAGCGTCTGATGCGGGCGGCGGGTTCGGTTTGGATCATGCCGCAGGAAGAGGTGGAAAGTCCCATGGGCGCGGGTATTCACGAAATGGGAACAGCGCGCATGGGTGCGGACCCTTCCGAGTCGGTGCTCAACGGCCATAACCAGGCCCACGATGTGCCCAATCTGTTTGTGACAGACGGCGCCTGCATGACCTCCGCATCCTGCGTCAATCCATCGCTCACCTACATGGCGCTGACCGCGCGCGCCTGCGACTACGCGGTGAAGCAGATGCAGGCAGGGAATTTGTGAGCGTTTCCACGCGATTTTCACGAGGTGTATTTCAACAATGAAACTCTGGATAAAGCGCAGCCTTTGGACGCTGCTGGCCGTCGTACTCCTGCTTGGCGGAACGGCGTACTACCAGCTCCGGTCTATGGGAGTCTTTCCGCGCTACGACTATGACACCGTGCCGCCGACCTTGCCGACCTTCAGCAAGCCGGCGGTGCTGGTATTCACCAAAACCAACGGCTTTATTCATAAAGATGCGATTCCCGTGGCCAAACGCGTATTGGGCAAACTGATCGCCGAGCAGGGCTGGGAAGCGTACCTCACGGATAATGCGGCCGTGCATTCTCCAGAGTTGCTTGAACAGTTCGATTTCATTATCTGGAACAATGTGTCGGGTGATGTGCTGACCGAGCCGCAACGCGCGGCAATGAAACAGTGGCTGGAAAGTGGTGGCGGCTGGCTGGGGATTCATGCCTCGGGCGGCGACCACAGCTACCTGTGGTCCTGGTATGGCGACACCCTGCTGGGTGCACAGTTTATTGGTCACACCATGCACCCGCAGTTTCAGGATGCCGATGTCCTTGTGGCCGATGACACTCTGGCCGTTACCGATCATCTGCCCGCGCGATGGACGGTGGAAAAGGAAGAGTGGTACGCCTTTGCCAATAACCCGCGTGATAAAGGTTATGAAATTCTGTTGACCCTCGACGAGGACTCTTACCGCATCAAGGGCGAAAACTTCTTCGGTAACGACCACATGGAGGGCGAGCACCCCATTGCCTGGCGGCACAAGCTGGCTGAAGGGCGGGTGTTCTACAGTGCCATTGGTCATCAGCCCTATACCTATGAATTGCCGATGTATCAGGCCTTTCTCGTCAAGGCCATGCACTGGGTGCGCGGCGCTGCTGAACCGCAGGCCGACGCCGAGGCGGTCGCGAGTGATGAGGGAGGCGAATGATGCGCCGCAAGATTCGTATGGGGATGGTCGGGGGTGGCCCCGGCTCGATGATCGGTCCTATTCATCGTCTGGCGGCACGTCTTGATGGTGAGGTTGAGCTGGTTTGCGGGGCCTTTTCCCGAGACCTCGAGCGGAGTCGGGAAACTGCCGAGTCCCTGCATTTGCCCGCCGAGCGGGTCTACCCCGACTATCGGGCGATGATGCAAGGCGAAGCCGCGCTTCCCGACGGAGAACGCATGGATTTTGTCGCCGTTGTGACCCCGAACGACAGTCACTTTCCGATTGCCAAGGCGGCGCTTGAGCATGGCTTTCATGTGCTGAGCGACAAACCTGCGACCAAGTCGCTGGACGAAGTCGAGCAGCTTGCCGCAAGCCTTCAGCAAAGCGGTTTGCTCTACGGCCTGACCCACACCTATGCGGGTTATCCGATGATCAAGCAGGCGCGCAGTATGATCGCCGCGGGCGCGCTCGGGCGTGTGCGAAAAGTGCTGGTGGAGTATCCCCAGGGCTGGCTGGCGGAGGCGGGCATCGAGGCCCATAGCCGACAAGCGGCATGGCGTCTCGACCCCAATCAGGCGGGTGTCAGTAGCTGTATTGGCGACATCGGTTCGCATGCCGCTCAGCTCAGTGAATATGTGGCCGGTACGGCGATCAGCGAAATCTGCGCCGACTTGAATGCCGTGGTAGACGGTCGGCAAATGGATGACGATGCCACGGTCCTGCTGCGGTTTGAAAATGGCGCGCGCGGGGTGTTGATTGCCAGCCAGATCTGCGCCGGTGAAGAGAATAATCTGAAGCTCAGAATCTATGGGGAAAAAGGCGGCTTGGAGTGGCAGCAACACGAGCCCAATACCTTGTGGTTGAAATGGATTGATCGTCCCACCGAGATGCTGCGTGCGGGCGGTCCGGGCCTGACGGAGCTTGCGCTCGCCAATTGCCGCACGCCCGGCGGACACCCCGAGGGCTATCTCGAAGCCTTCGCCAACCACTACCGTAATTTTGCGGGCCAGATTCGCGCGCGGCTGGAAGGCCGAGCCGCAACGGCGATCGAGAGCGATGTCCCTGACATCGTCGATGCTCTGCGCGGTATGCGTTTTATTGAAGCGACGGTCAGCGCCGCAAGCACTGATCAGAAATGGCACCGCTTACCCGCCTTGATGGCGTTGGAGAATCAGCTATGAAAGGTCCGGCTATATTTCTTGCTCAGTTTGTCGGTGCTGAGCCGCCCTTTAATACGCTGGAGGGCTTGTGCCGATGGGCCGCTGAACTCGGCTACAAGGGGATTCAACTGCCGAGCTTTGAGCGCAATCTTATCGATCTGTCTCTGGCGGCGGAGAGTCAGGATTACTGTGACGAACTGAAAGGCCAGGTCAACGCGGCGGGGCTGGAGATATCCGAGTTGTCCACGCATTTGCAGGGGCAGTTGGTTGCCGTGCATCCCGCTTACGATGAACTGATGGACGGCTTTGCACCGCAGGCATTGCGCGGCAAGCCCGCCGAGCGTCAGGCATGGGCGGTCGACCAGCTTATGCTGGCCGCCAAGGCGAGTCAGCGCTTGGGGTTAACGGCGCACGCGACCTTCTCCGGCGCCCTGTTGTGGCAAACCTTCTACCCGTGGCCGCAGCGTCCGGCAGGGCTGGTTGACAGCGGGTTTGCGGAACTCGGTAAACGCTGGCGGCCTATTCTGGACGCCTTTGATGAGGCAGGGGTGGATTGCTGTTTTGAAATTCATCCCGGTGAAGATCTGCATGACGGCGCCAGTTTTGAACGTTTTCTGGAGGCCGTGGATCAGCATCCGCGCGCGAATATCCTCTTCGATCCCAGCCACTTGCTGCTGCAGCAGCTCGACTATCTGGCCTTTATCGACTTGTACCACGAGCGCATCAAAGCTTTTCACGTGAAGGACGCCGAGTTTCGCCCGAATGGTCGAAGCGGGGTCTACGGCGGCTATGACGCCTGGGTCGATCGTCCCGGTCGTTTCCGCTCTCTGGGCGACGGACAGGTCGACTTCAAAGGGATTTTTAGCAAGCTGGCTCAATACGGCTACGAAGGCTGGGCGGTACTGGAGTGGGAGTGCTGCCTGAAGCATCCCGAGGATGGGGCGCGGGAGGGCGCGCCATTTATTCGCGATCACATGATACGACTGACGGACCGCGCCTTTGATGATTTTGCCGGGGTTGGCAGTGACGAGGTTTTTAATCGCCGAGTCCTGGGCTTGAGCTAGCGGGCTGGCGACGTCTACATACTAATAACGGGGAAATCACCACATGAGCGATGCACTGGATCGCAAACGTCTATTTTTGGTCGGGAATCTGTCGATCTTTATGATTGGTCTGGGGTTCGCTGTGCGCGCCAGCATCGCCTCCGACATTCAAAACGATTTATTCAATCAGTTGGATCTGGCGCGTTCGGCGGGTCTGGTCGGCGAGGTACTGGGGGCAACGTTTATCGGCTTCGCTCTGACTCTGTTATTTGGCAGTGCACTGGTTGATCGTATTGGTATGCGCGCCATGCTGCTGTTCTCGGCGCTGGGTTATATCATCGGCAGCGCGCTGGTGCTGGCGGTGTCCTTTATGCCGGTCTCCATGCTCAGCTACTGGCTGATTTTTGCCGGCTTCCTGTTAACCGGTTTGGGGTGGGGCGCGGTGGAGGCTGCCAGCAACCCGATGGTCACGGCGGTCTATCCCGAGGAAAAGACCCATCGACTGAATATTCTGCACGCCTGGTGGCCAGCCGGTATTGTGGTGGGCGGCATTGCCGGACTGGCGTTTGCCGAGCTGGGTCTGCCCTGGCAGGTCAATTTGCTGATGCTGGTGTTGCCGGCCTGCTGGCTTGCCTACCTCACCCTGTCTACGCAGTTTCCCGTTTCCGAACGCGTGCAGTCAGGCGTGTCCTACGGCGATATGTTCAAGGAGCTGTTCCGGGCTCCCGGCTATTTCATCTGGTTCTTCTGTATGATGATCACTGCGGCTGCGGAGCTGGCTCCGGGGCAGTGGGTTGATCTGTCCTTGACCAATATTGTGGGGATGCCGGGCATTCTGGTACTGATTTATGTCAGTATGCTGATGTTTGTCATGCGCCATTTTGCCGGTGCGATTGCCAAGCATATCTCTTCCGTTGGCTTGCTGTTCTTCGGTTGTATTTTCGCGGCGCTGGGGCTGTACGGCCTGAGCTTGTCGACATCGCCGTTGACGGCCTTCCTGTCTGCGACGGTATGGGGGATGGGAGTGTGCTATTTTTGGCCGACCATGCTGTCGGTGGTCAGCGAGCGCTACCCGAAAGGCGGGGCGCTGTTTTTAGGGCTGACCGGCTTTGCCGCAGGCCTGTCGATACAGTTTGTACTGCCGCAGATGGGTGCGATTTTTGACAGCGCTAAAATAGAGGCCGCAGGCGGTGTCGCGCGACTGTCGACCCTCGGGGGTGAGGAACTGGACGCCGTACTGCGTTATGCCTCGGTGGAGTCTTTTCAAGCCGTAGCGATACTTCCCCTGTTGCTGCTGCCGGTGTTTGGTCTGGTGTGGTGGCGCGATCGTCGCCAGCATAAAGAATGATTGCAGAGTAGTGATTGCATGGTAACGATAAAGGATGTTGCGAAGATGGCGGGGGTGTCGATTGCCACCGTCTCTCGCACATTGGCCGAGCCGGACAAGGTGTCGGAAAAGACCCGTAAAAAGGTTATGGAAGCGGTGGAAACCAGCGGCTACGTTGCCAATACTCTGGCCCGGAATTTTCGCCGTCGCCGCAGCAATATGGTCGTTGTGCTGGTGCCGGATATTGCGAACCCCTTCTTTTCCAATATTATTCAAGGTATCGAGCGGGTCGCCAGCCGCCATCAATACCGTATTCTGCTGGGGGATACGCAGGGAGAGCAGGAGCGGGAGCAGGCCTATGCCGATCTGGTCTCCCAGCGGCAGGCCGATGGCGTGATTTGCCTGGGACGCAATATCCCGTTCCGCTATCGAAAAGGGCGCAAGACACTCGACCCCGACTGGCCGCCATTCGCTATGGCCTGTGAGTACCACGGTGAAATTCCGGTGCCCACGGTGTGCATTGATAACGTTGCGGCGGCCAGAGATGCCGTCAATCATCTTCTTGAGCTCGGGCATCAACGCATTGCCTATGTGAACGGCCCGAGTGAATCACCGCTTTGTGAAGATCGCCTGCAAGGCTATGAGCAAGCTTTGAGAGAAGCAGGACTGACGGTGGAGCCCGCATTGATCAAGCAGGGAGATTTTACCCTTGCTTCAGGCTATGACTGCACCGCGGCCTTACTGGCGTCGGCGAATCCGCCGACAGCGCTCTTTTGCGCGAACGATGAGATGGCGATTGGCGCGATGCAGGCCTGCCACGCAGCGGGCTTAAGCCTGCCCGGTGACATGTCGGTAGTGGGCTTTGATGATATCGGCTTCGCAGCCTATACCCACCCGCGATTGACCACCGTACACCAGCCGCGTAACCGCATTGGTGAGCAGGTCATGACGATGATGCTGGCGATGTTGGCGGGCAATACGCCTGCGGATTCGCGCATCGTACTGCCGCACGAGCTGGTTGTTCGCGAGTCGAGCGCGGCACGGGGCTGACGTCAGGGCAGTGTGTACTGCGAGGCGCCCAGCAGGCCGGGGTTGTCGTGCAGGACCAGCCGGACGGCGATCGGCTGGAGGTAATGCGCCATCGGCGCTTTGTTCTCGAAACGTTGACGGAAATCGCTGTTGGCCAGATGTTGCCGCAGTTTCGGCAGAATTCCCCCGGCCAGAAAAATCCCGCCCCGCGCGCCGCTACCCAAGGCTTGATCCCCCGCGGCGCTACCCAGCAAGCCCATAAACATCGCAATGGCCTGACAGGCCGTTGCGTCTCCCGTTTCCGCCAATGCACTGACGTCGCCGCCATTATTCGCGTGCAGAGGCTGATGGCTGATATGTGCGATCGCCTGATACAGCCGGTAGAGTCCAATGCCCGACAGGAAGCTCTCTCTGGAAAGCGGGATCCCCTGCTCTCGCCAGTACGCGAAAACCTGTTGCTCGATCTCATTTTCCGCTTGAAGGCTCGTATGTCCTCCTTCGGTAGCGATGGCTTTGAAGTGTCCGTCGCAGGGGATCAATAGCGCGGCGCCCAGGCCGGTGCCCGGACCGAGTACGGCCATCGGTGCAGAGAGATCAATACTGCCGCCCAGCGCCATCAGGTCGGCGTCTTGCAGGGCGGGAAGCGACAGCGCGATGGCTTCAAAGTCGTTGATGAAGGCGAGCTGTTGGATGCCGAACTGCCGTTGCAGAGCAAGGCGGTCGCACTTCCAATCCACATTCGTCATCTGAAAGCGGGTTTCGCTGACCGGGCCGGCCACGGCAAGGCAGGCTTCGTCGGGACTGGCTTTCACTTCATCAAGGTAGTGCTGTACGGCTTCCTCCAGCGTCGGAAAATCTGCGGCGCGTAAGCTGCATAGCTGTTCGGGGCCCCCACCGGCCTCGCTTAATGCGAGGCGACAGTTGGTGCCGCCAAGGTCACCAATCAGTCGTAATGCCATACGGAATCCTTGCTCGGCCGTGACCGTCCGCCGAGGCGGTGATCGTCGGCAGCGCGATTATCAATCGGAAAATAGTGTGTATCAAAGTTTATCGAGATGCATTCAGTGGGCCAATGACCTTTTGCGTCAACGGGGTATCAGATAGGGGGCTTATGAGTCATCGCGATAGATCATGATGGTAAGCTGTTTGGGGCCATGCGCGCCGATTTGAATCGTCTGCTCGACATCGGCGGTGCGCGATGGGCCGGTAATCAAGTGGAAGGCGCGCGCGCCCGTGTTCCCGGCAATGCGCAATGCATCGTGCAAGTAACGCACGATGTTGTGCTCCGTGATTCCCAGGTACAGGTGATCACAGAGATAGAGCTTGTGTGTTGCGGCGACGTGACTGTCCACGCCGATACTGCCTGTTTCGGCAACCGCGATGGTGGCGCGAGTATAAAAGGCTGTGTCGTCCAGCGTGACATTCTCCTCGCGCTGCCGGAAGCTTGCGTGGGCCCTTGCTGGAACGTGTTCGTCAAGATATCAATACAGGGTTGCCTGATGGTGTTGGCAGTCAGATTCGCCCGCCGACGACCACCGGATTCAATGTCGACGGGGGTTAGATGGATACCGTTTCGGTAGCGTGACGATGTTGGTCCGTCGTGGTGGTATCAGCCGCCTGAAGCCGCCACGTCGTTTAGTTGTGACGTATGCAAAGCGATTGGCATGAATGTTCAGGTAGCTGTCGTCGTATCGAAAAGTCACTGCTGTAGCATTCCCCACATTGTCGAACGCCATGTCGGCGAAACAGTATTCGCCGCTGTCGACATTGATCTAGCGGCGGTGTGAGGCAACTAGGCAAAGGGCTCAGTCAGCCCCTGCGGTGGTTCCGACTTCTACCCAGCCCTTGATGCCATCGATATAAACAAAACGGGCGTTCAATGCGCTGACATCCCGCAGGTCGCCGTGGCGCGGCGGGTCGTAGCTCTCCAGTCCTTCCAGTGCCAGGCTGCTGGCCATGCTGGGTTTAGGATTCAGCTCGGCGGGAAGCGTATTGAGGTGAAGTTCTTCCTCGCTCCATATCTCACCCTGGCGTTCAACGGGTTTGTTGGCGTGTTGGTCGGCAAACACAAAGACTGCGGCAGTGCCCGCCATTTTTTTGTAGTTCACAGTTGCTCCTCCCTTGCAGGTATTACGTCACTGTAGAACGCGGCTTGAGGGAGGGCGCTGATTTGGATCAAGCGCGGGTCAGCCTTGTCGCGCTTATCGGTATCGAGTCCGGGGTTGTCCCTGGCGAGAGAGAATTGTCCGCAGGCACATCGCTGTGACGCGTGACCGCCGTACATGTCTCGCTACTGTGTTAAAAAGGCCGATACCGGCTATGCAGCGAATGCCCAAGAGGAGCTATGACAATGACAGATGCGTTTATTTTGCACCACTACGACCGCTCGCCTTACGCGGAGAAAGTGCGGTTGATGTTTGGTGTGACCCATAGCGAGTGGCAGTCGCTGTTGTCGCCGCCGTGGCCACCCCGGCCGAATGTTGACCCGCTGGCGGGAGGATATCGCCGCATTCCTGTTGCGCAGTGCGGTGCGGATATTTTCTGCGATTCGGCAGTGATTGCCGAGGAAGTCGCGCAGCGCACGGCTTGTCAGGCGCTGTCGCCCTATGGATTGAATGACGCGGACCAGTCGCTCGTATCACTGGCGGAAGGTGAGGCGTTCTTCTCGGCGATTGTGGCGGTGCCCAAGTTGCGTGCGCTGACAACGATGTTGATGGCCTTCGGCCCTTTCGGGGTCAGCCGTTTTATGAAAGACCGGGCGAGCCTGCTAAAAGGCGGGAAAGTCAGTCGCGTAACCCCTGAACGTGCCAAAGAGGTGTTAAGCGAGCTGTTTTCGGCAATGGCGTCGCGCTTGCAGCATCAGGACTGGCTGAGTGGTGATGCGCCGTCCATCGTGGACCTGTCGGTATACCACCCACTCTGGTTGCACGCGAACGTCAGCCGCCGCGCGCTGGTGGCACCCTCCGTTGTGACGGCGTGGTTTGCGCGTGTCGCGGAGATTGGACAGGGTCAGCGCCGGGAGATCTCTCAAGGTGAGGCCTTTGCCGCCGCCCGCGATGCGGAGCCTGTGGCCGTGCCGACCAGTATCGACGACTTGCCGGTAGCATTGGGCACAACGGTAAACGTGGCGCCAGAGGATTACGGCCTGGTGCCGGTCAGCGGAGAGTTGGCCGCTGTCACTGATACACGGATTATTGTTGCCCGCGACACACCGCAGTTCGGGCGTCTGCATGTGCATTTTCCGCGCAAGAACTATTCGATTACGCCCCGCTGAGTCAGCTTTTCACTCAGCAGCCTCCGGGCTTCGCGTGCCCCCACGGCGAGGGCACGCGAAACCCGCAGCACGCTATTTTTTGCTTGCGGAGCTTGAGCCCAGCTCGATCATCGCCGCGTTATCTTCCAACAGCTTGGGGCCGACGCCAGGAACGGCTAGCAGGGCCTCGCGGCTGGCAAACGGCCCGTTAGCCTCCCGGTAGCGCACAATGGCTTCGGCCCGTTTGGGGCCAATACCCTTGAGTTCGGTCAGCTCTTCTGCAGAGGCGCGGTTGACGTCGAGAGCGTGAGTAAAGCTGGCACCGCCCAGTAAGGCAATCATCAGGGTCAGCAGGGCAGTAATGCGTGTCAGGGAAAGAGTATGCATGGCACAAGTCCTTTTGGTTTCACGATAAAGTAGGGCGCCATCCGTTGGCGCCATTTCAGTCTAGCAGCAGTTCGTCGGAATGGCTTCCAGCATGCGGAATAAAAAGGCCCGCACGGTGGCGGGCCTTCACGTTGGCGCTGGGGCGACTTAGCGGACTTTTACCTCTGTCCACAAACGGCTGACCAATCGGCGCTCGCGGGATTTCTTGGCGGCGACGGTTTCCAGCTGCGCCAGTTGTTCTTCGCTGGGGAAGATCGCATTGATCGCGAGAATTTCCGGTTCGATAAACGGCTTGGCAGCGGCGTTGGGGTTGCCGGTGCCGACGATGTTACTCAGCTCAGCCGCGTTTTCCGGGGCCAGCATGAAGTTGATGAACTGGTGGGCCAGTTCCGGGCTGCGGGCCTTCTTGGGGATGACCATATTGTCCAGTGCCAGCACCGCGCCTTGTTTGGGAAGCACAAAGCCAACGCTGAAGTCGCGCTGGGCATCGGCCGCGTCAGCGCGTGCCTGGAACATGTCGCTGGAATAGCCGTGGGCTACCCAGATATTGCCGACGGTCAATTCCTTGATGTAGCTCGATGAGTTGAACGCCGCCCAGTAGGGTTTTGCTTTGAGAATGACCTGCTGGGCCTCTTTCAGGTGCGCTTCGTTGTTGTCATTAATCGAGTAGCCCAGGTATTTCAGGGCGGCAGCGAACAGTTCTTCCGAATCGTCCATCACCGTGACCTTGCCTTTGATCTTGCTGAGCACAGTGGGATCAAAGATCACCGACCAGTCGCTGGGGTCGATGCCCAGCTCGGCCAGCTTTTGCTCGTTATAGCCCACCAGCGTGGTGGTGAAGGCATAGGGCAGCGAGTACACATTGCCGGGATCGTAGGCTTTGTTCATAAAGCCGGGTGATAAATTGCCGATGCGGTCCAGTTTGCTCTTGTCCAACGGCAGCAGAAAGCCCTGGGCAATCAGCGCTTCAACCGCATTCTGGGTCGGGATGACAATGTCGTAGTCGCCGCCGCCAGCCAGTAGCTTGGCCATCATTTCCTCCGTGGCGGAAAAATAGTCCTGCACCACGGTGCAGCCGCACTGGGACTCAAAGCGGGCGACGGTTTCGTCGGCGATATAGTCGTTCCAGTTAAACAGGTGAAGGGTTTTGTCGGCGGCCGAAACCGGCACCGCGACGACGGACAGACTGAACAGCAGAGAGCGCAGCAGGGATTTCACGGTGTGTATCCTCGGGTTAGCTTCGCAGCGTTTGCGGCGAAAAGCGGGAAAGCGCGGTGATCAGAATCAGCGTCAACAGCATCAGCAGTGTCGATACCGCATTAACTTCGGGCGTGACCGCAATCTTGACCATGGAGTAAATCTCCAGGGGCAGGGTTGAGCTGCCGACACCCGCAGTAAAAAAGGTCACAACAAAATCGTCGATAGAGAGCGTGAACGCCATCATCATGCCGGCGATAATGCCGGGCATCAGCAGTGGAAGGGTAATCAGGCGGAAGCTTTGCAGCGGTGTGGCGCCCAGGTCCCGGGCGGCCTCAATCAGGCTGTCGTCCATGCCCGCCATGCGCGACTGCACTGCCAGCGCAACAAAACCAATGCTGAAGCTGACGTGGGCGAGGATAATCGACACCATACCCAGGCTGATATTCATCAGCATGAACATCAGCAGCAAGCTCACGCCAATCAGAATATCGGGCATCGCCACCGGGCCGAGTACCAGTGCCGACAGCCACTTTTGCCGGAAGCGGTGAATGGCAATGCCCGCCAGCGTGCCCAGAATGCCGGCCAACAGCGCGCTAACTGTGGCAATAATCAGCGAGTTCATCGCCGCTTTCAGCATGGCGGGATTATCGAAAAGCTGTTCATACCATTTCAGGGTGAAGCCCACCCACTCGGCGTTGAGCTTGGAATCATTGAAGCTGAACAGCACGACCACCATCAGCGGCAGATACAAAAAGGCATAGACCATCAGGGTGGCGCTGACCAGCAGAGCATTGTGTTTCATCAGCGCGCCTCCTTGCCGCCCGAGGCCTTGCCCGCGCGGCCGGCTACCAGCACCAGCAGGAGGGTAAAGGCGGTCAGCACCAGCGACAGCACACTGCCAAAGGGCCAGTCACGGGCCTCGACAAACTGCTGCTTGATGACATTGCCGATCATAATGCCCTCGGTGCCGCCGAGCAGGTCGGGGATGGCGAACATGCCGAGGGAGGGAATGAATACCAGCACGCTGCCCGCATAGAGGCCGGGCAAGCTCAGTGGCCAGGTGATTTTCCAGAAGCACTGGTGGCGACTGGCGCCCAGATCGCGGGCGGCATCGAGCAGCGCTGGATCGTGTTTTTCCAGATTGGCGTACAGCGGCAACACCATAAAGGGCAGGTGGACATACACCAGGCAGGTGATAACGGCGGTGCTGCTGAACATCAGGTTGACGGTGGGCAGGCCGACGCTTTCCAGCAGGGTGTTAAGGGCGACAGTGAGGGCGCCCTGGGGGCTGAAAATAATCATCCAGGCGTAGATGCGCACCAGAAAGTTGCTCCAGAACGGCAGAATCACCAGCAGCAGGAGCAGGTCGCGGTATTTCTTGGGACTGCGGGCGATGGTCAGTGCCAGGGGGTAGGCCATCACGGCGCAGATGGCGGTGGTCAGCAAGGCAAAGCCCAGCGACTTGATCAACAGGCTGAGGTAAATGGTGGACTCGAACAGTCGCGCCCAGTTTTCGGTGGTGAGGTCAAAACTCAGCGCGCCATCGTCCAGGTAATACCAGGGCGCGAGACCGCCATAGTCGCCGGGATACCGGAAAGAAGCCAACAGCATCATGAGCGTCGGCAGTGCGAAAAACAGCAGCAAATAGGCCGCCGGGGGCAGCGACAGCAGGGCGCGCCCCAGCTTGGCAGAAAGGTTCTTCACGCTAGCGCACCAGGTGTCCGGCGTCGTAACGCCAGCACAGTTCAACGGTATCACCGGGCTCAAACAGGCGGGTGCGGCCGGGAGCGCTGTTGGCCAGCAGCGCCTCAATACGCACACCGTCAGCTTCAATGATGTACACCGTGACGTCGCCCAGGTAGAGCATGTCGTGCACCTCGCCGCGCACATGGAATTCGTCGTCGCCGCATTGCAGTTCTCGTGCCAGACGGATTTTCTCCGGGCGGAGTGTCAGCGCGCAGGCATCGCCGGGCAGAAAGTCGATTTCCTCGTTGGTGGGCACGGTCATCTCGCCGAGCCCCGCCAGCGCAATACGCACTCGTTCACCGTCTTGTTCGATGACCTTGCCGTCGAGCAGATTGCACTGGCCGATAAAATCCGCCACAAAACGGTTATCCGGGCAGCTGTACAGTACGGAGGGCTCGTCGACCTGACTGATTTCGCCATGCTCCATCACCGCTATGCGATGTGACAGCGCCAGCGCTTCGCCCTGATCGTGGGTGACATACACAAAGGTGATGCCGACCTCTTTCTGCAAGTTGATCAGCTCAATCTGCATTTGCTCGCGCAGTTTGGCGTCCAGCGCGGACAGCGGCTCGTCGAGCAGCAGCAGGCGTGGACGATTGACCAGTGCTCTTGCTATCGCAATCCGTTGGCGCTGGCCGCCAGAGAGGGCGTCGGGGAAGCGGCTGCCGGCGTCGGGCAAACGTACATCCTCCAGCACTTCAGCAACGCGCTGGCGAATCTCGGTTTCGTTGCAGCCAGCCATCCGCAGGGGGAAGGCGATGTTGTCGGCCACCGTCATGTGGGGGAACAGCGCGTAGCTCTGGAAGACGGTGTGCACCGGGCGCTGCTCCGGCGGCAGACTCAGCAGCGAGCGGCCATCAAGCAGAATATCGCCGCTGTCGGGTTGCTCAAAACCGGCGATGCTGCGCAGCAGCGTGGTCTTGCCGCAGCCGGAGGGGCCGAGCAGAGTAAAAAACTCCCCGGCCTCGACATGCAGGCTTACGCAGTTCAGCGCCTGGTAATCGCCAAAGCGCCGTGAAACATCGACGATTTCTAACACGCCGGAACTCTCCACAAAAACGTGAAAAAACGGCGCTAATGTCGGGCTATATGGCGGCGCAGTCAATCCTTGAGGGGCGAAAAAATTCCAACATTTTTGCCACTTTTGCGCACTGCCTCATCACGGCGCATGGGCGCTGCGCGCGCGGCATGGCGTGCGGCCGCAAAGCCCGCTAAAATAGCGGGCTTTTCCCACCCTGCGGCACTGGGCGCGCAGGTGTTTTTCGGAGTGTGTTATGTCGGATATCAACAAGGTTGTACTGGCCTATTCGGGTGGCCTGGACACCTCGGTCATCGTCAAGTGGTTGCAGGAAACCTATCAGTGTGAAGTGGTGACGTTTACCGCTGATATTGGTCAGGGCGAGGAAGTGGAACCGGCGCGCGCCAAAGCCCAGGCGCTGGGCGTGAAAGAAATCTACATCGATGATCTTCGCGAAGAGTATGTGCGAGATTTTGTTTTTCCGATGTTCCGCAGCAACGCGATTTATGAGGGTGAGTACCTGCTGGGTACGTCGATTGCCCGTCCGCTGATTGCCAAGCGACTGATCGAGATTGCCAACGAGACCGGCGCCGATGCCATCTCCCACGGCGCGACAGGCAAGGGCAACGACCAGGTGCGCTTCGAACTGGGCGCCTATTCGCTGAAGCCCGGCATTAAAGTGATTGCGCCCTGGCGCGAGTGGGATCTGACTTCCCGCGAGACCCTGATGGCGTACTGCGAACAGCACCAGATTCCGGTCGATTTCTCCAACAAAAAGAAGAAGTCGCCGTACTCCATGGACGCCAACCTGCTGCACATTTCTTACGAAGGCGGCAATCTGGAAGATCCGTACTGGGAGCCGGAAGAAGACATGTGGCGCTGGAGCGTCAGCCCCGAAGCGGCTCCCGACAAGCCCACATACATTGAGCTGGGTTATCAGAACGGCGATCCGGTAACGCTGAACGGCGAGGCGCTGAGCCCGGCCACTATGCTGGCCACACTGAACAAGCTGGCCGGTGACAATGGCATTGGCCGTCTGGACCTGGTTGAAAACCGCTACGTGGGCATGAAGTCGCGCGGCTGTTATGAAACCCCCGGCGGCACCATTATGCTTAAGGCCCACCGCGCCATTGAGTCGATCACGCTGGACCGCGAAGCGGCCCACCTGAAAGACGAGCTGATGCCGCGTTACGCCAAGCTAGTGTATAACGGTTACTGGTTCAGCCCGGAGCGCCGTATGCTGCAGGCGGCCATCGACGAGTCGCAGGGTTTCGTGAACGGCACCGTACGCCTGAAACTCTATAAGGGGAATGTGGTCGTAGTAGGTCGCAAGTCAGACAACTCCCTGTTCGACGAGGCGATTGCCACCTTTGAAGATGATGCGGGCGCCTACGATCAGAAAGACGCCGAAGGCTTCATCAAACTGAACGCACTGCGTCTGCGCATCGCCGCAAACAAAGGCCGCTCGCAGCTCTCAGGCTGAGTGGCAGTAAAAAGGGGGCCGTGGCCCCCTTTTTACTGCGATGGCGAGTCCATAACACAACAAGAACATTCAGGGTGGCTGAGCAGCCGCCTTTCAATATCGGGATCGAGTGCATGATTGGATCAAAACGGGCCTTACTCAAGACCTTTCCTTTACTGGCCGCCGCGTTTGGTATGGTGGCTTGTAGTGGTGACAGTGACTCCAGCAGTCGCCGACTCAGCTTCGAGCTGAACTCCCGGCAGTTCTTCGTTGAGGAATCGCTCGGCACGGTGCAGTTCAGTAATGGCGCCTCGCTGCCTGTCAGCCTGTCTGTTGGCAGTGGTGCGTTCCGCGCGACCGATGAAGGCAGCAATATCTTCTACACGATCACGGATCGCGGGCCGACATTCCCCTGTTCGGACAGTGCGGAGATGATTGGTCAGGCCAATTTCTGCGACGACAACAGCGGTGTGGTCTTCGTGCAGCCGCAATATCAGCCGCGCATCCAGAAATGGAAGCTCAGTGGTGTGGGTACCAAGCTCGCGCTGGAGCAGCAGGACACCGTCTTTATCGAGGCGGGGGCGCAAAAAGCCAGTGGCCTGCCAAATGCCAACAGCAACGGTCCCGAGGAAGTGGCTTTCGACCCGAGTGGCAACCAGCTGCTGTCGACGCCGAACGGGATCGATCCCGAGGCGCTGGTCAAGCTCGAGAACGGACGGTTCTGGGTGGCCGACGACTACGGCCCCAGTTTGCTGCTGATTGACAGTGACGGCACCATCCTGCGTCGCGAAGTCCCAGCCGGACGCGGTGCTGACTACACTGGCGCTGCGTACACGGTGAGTGAAAGTTACCTGCCGTCCATTCTCAGCAAGCGTCAAAATGGCCGGGGTATCTCGGCGCTGGCGCTGAGCCCGGACAATGCCTTCCTGTATTTCGTGATGGCGGCACCGCTGGCCAATCCCGGCAGCGCAGCGGCGGCAGAGTCGCGAATCGTGCGTATCGGCAAACTGGCGCTTAATGACGACGGCACGATTTCCAGCATCGACGGCGAGTACCTCTATCGCCTCGACAGCCCAGAGCAATATGCACGGCTGTTTAATGGCAGCGGTGATCTGGACAACGGTGAGCTGATTGATCAGAGCGAAATCCGCGTGACCGAAGCGGCGGCCGTGGACACCGATTATCTGGTGGTGGTTGAGCAGGCGCGCAGCGTCAGTAAGTACTACAAAATCAATCTCGCCGACGCCGAAAGCATTCTGGGCACAAGCTGGGACGACAGCAACACAAGCCCCAGCCTGGAAGAGCAGTTTCTGGTGGCCGGGGTTCCGTTTGTACCCAAACACCTCGGTTTTGACAGCCTGAGCATGCCTCTGCCAAGCGGCATCGACCCGCTGGGCGAAAACGTGGAAGCACTGGCACTGTTGAGCGCGAACTTCGTTGCGCTGATCAATGACAACCGCTACGGACTGTACGGCGATACCGCAAACCGTATTGCCATACTGCCCTTGGGCGCCTTCCTTGTTGACAATGTGCCGCTCCAGATCAGCATGGATTACGCTGAATCGGCCAGTATCCGTCGCAATGATGCACAGCTGAATGGCGGTGCTGCCAAGGCGGTGGCCTCCGATTCCACCAACAGCCAATTGTTTGTGCTCAACGGGCAGACGGGCGGTGTGGATATCGTCGACGTCAGTGAGGCACTTTCGCCGGTACTCAATGGCACCGTCGACCTCAGCGCCGCTGAAGCCGATGCCGCTAAAACCCTGGGTGCCGCCACAAGCATTGCGACAGGCAGCGGTTTCCTGGCGGTAGCGATCGCTGCGGATAATCCGCAGGACGATGGGATTGCCGCGCTTTATCTGCTGGAAGATCTGAGCCTTGTCGCGACCTATGACGTTGGCCCCGGTCCCAGTGCCATTGTCTTCGATTTGCTGTCCAGCAGTCTGCTGGTTGCCAACGAAGGCTTGCCGAGCGATGACCACAGCGTCAATCCGGAAGGCTCGATTACGCAGATCGATTTAAGCGATGGCGTCGACAATGTGACCATTAACGACATCGATTTCAGTGAGTTCAACAGTGGTGGAAGTCGTGCTGATGAAGTGCCCGCTGGCTTGAAGCCGCTGGCTCCCGGTGTGACCCTGGCACAGGATCTTGAGCCCGGTCGCATCAGCGTAACCCTGGATAACGACAAAGCCTACGTCAGCCTGCAGAGCAACAATGCAGTGGCCGTGATTGACCTGGAAACTGCCAGCGTCGATGCGCTGATTGATCTGGGCGTCAAAGATTTCGGCGAGGCTCGCAACAGCCTCGACGTCAATGACAACGGCAGTATTACTCTGCAGACATGGCCCGGTGTGGTTGGTCTTTATCAGCCCTATGGTCTTCGCACCTATCAAAGCGGTGGCAGTAATTTCTTCGTGACCGCCAATGAGGGACGAGCCCGTGACTTCAGTGGCTTCTCCGAGTTGCTGCGTGCCAGCGACCTCGACGGTGTAGTTGGGCCGGAGATCGATCCTGCCAACCCCAGTGCTGCCGCCGCCGGCAATGACAGCCAGCTGGGACGTCTGCAGGTCAGCAGCGAGCGCGGTGATACCGACGGTGACGGTGATATCGATCAGATTTCCGCCTTCGGTGCGCGCTCGTTCTCGGTTCGCGATGCGGAAGGTAATCTGATCTACGATTCCGGTAATGATCTGATTCGTGTGACACAGACCCTGCTGGGTAACAATGCCAATGATCGCGATACCCTCAGTGACGAGAAGGGCGCACAGCCCAAGGGCTTGGCCCTGGTTTCCAGTCAGGAGCGTATCTATGCGCTGATCACACTCAACGGCGTCGGTGGGGTCGCGGTTTACGACATCACTTCACCCTATGGTGTGCAGTTCGTCAGCTACCTGAATAACCGCAATTTTGCGGCATCGCTGAGCAATGAAACGGGTGATGTCGGACCGGAAGGGCTGGCTACCTTCGTGGTTGACAGTGTGGCGTATCTGGCGGTTGCCAACAGCGCCACCGGCAATGTGCGTATTTTCCGACTGAGAACTGGTACCGAGACCGAGTAAGCCTCAGGACTTCACCGGCCGCTTCTGCAGTTTGCGCTGCAAAGTGCGCCGGTGCATCCCCAGCTGCCGTGCCGTGGCTGAGATATTCCCGTCATTTTCCTTCAGCGCCTGCTGAATATGCTCCCAGGTCATTCTTTCCAGTGACGGCGCCTTAATCGGGTCGATGCTTTCGACTGCCGGGCTGCGCCGTTCTTCGTTCAGTGCGTTGAGAATGGCAGTGGTACCCGCCGGTTTCTGCAGGTAGTTGTCGGCGCCCAGCTTTATCGCGTCCACCGCGGTGGCGATGCTGGAGTAGCCGGTCAGCATCAGCAGGCGAATGTCGGGGAAGCGCTCCCGGAGGTAGGGAATAATGCTCAGGCCGGATTCCTGATCAATCTTCAGGTCCACTACGGCGTAGTGCGGACTGAATTGCTGGCAGACCTGTCGGGCACTGTCCAGATCCTGCGCCACCTCTACAAGGTAGCCCTTGCGCTGTAGTGAGCGCGACAGCGCATGACAGAAAGCCTCATCATCGTCGATAACCAGAAAGCGTTTATGTTGGCTAGCATTCATGCATTGTCCTCTTCGCGATAATGGCTGATGGCGGCCAGTGGCAGGCGCAGTTCGAGACGGCTTCCGCCGCCCCGCCGTCGATGCCACTGCAGATTTCCACCATAGCGTTCAGCGGTGGCGTGGCTGAGCATCAAGCCCAATCCCAGGCCTTTGCCTTTGGTGCTGACGTAAGCTTTGTGGATAACGCCTTCGGCGCCTGGCAGGCCGGGGCCACGGTCTTTAATGGCAAGGCAGAGCTGGTCGTCGTCTTGATAGATGCTCAGGCTCACCTGGTCCGGAGTCACATCTGCCGCGTTGTTCAGCAGGTTGAGAATGCTTTGGCTTACGGTGCCGTCGAGGCTGATGGTCATGGCGCGCAGCTCGGGCGCGATATCCACCACTAACTCACTGCCGGGTCGCATCAGTTGCCAGCGGTCCACCAAGCCCTGTACGTAGCTGGCCAGGGGTTCCGTTTCAGCCTGCAAGGCGCTCAGGTCGCGCGCAGTACTCACCAGTTTGTCGAGAATCTGCTTGCAGTGATCCACCTGTTCGCTGAGCGCATCGACATCTTCACGCAGGTCGGTCTCCACCTCTTCGCGCAGGTCTTCGCTGATCACCTTGATCGTGGCCAGAGGGGTGCCCAGCTCGTGAGCCGTTCCGGCGGCGAGTGTGGCGACGGCCAGCAATTGTTCATCCTGTAGCTGGCGTTCGCGAACCTGCGCCAGTTCGTTCTCCTTCTGCCGCAGGCTGCTGGCCATGGCGGAAACGAAGTAGGCGATCAGCAGAGCGCTGACCACAAAGTTCATCCACATACCTGCCACGTGCATGTTGAGGGTCATGCCCTGCATGGTCTGGTGGCTGTGGGGCGATAGCGGCGCCAATGGAATGAAGTAAACCAGCAGCAGGCTGTAGGCCAACAGGGACATCACACCCAGTGCCCAGGTGTAGCGCAGGGGCAGGGTGGTGGCGGAGATGCACAGCGGCACCAGTAGATAAGAGATAAACGGGTTGTTGCTCCCGCCGGAGAAATACAGCACCGCAGTAAAGCCCGCGACGTCGACGCAAAGTTGGACAAACAGCTCCAGCTCAATGACCGGCCAGCGCTGATAGCTTCGCCACCAGCAGAACAGCGCAAACAGGGCGATCACCCCCAGCAGCAGTTCCAGCGTGACATAGGGCAGCATCCAGCCGAGCTGATGCTTGGCAAATTCCAGGGCCAGAAACTGACCGGCGATCACCACGCTGCGAATGGCGCACAGGCGTCGGAGGTTGGCGGTATCCGGATTCACGTTGGCTCCTGGCAAACAAAGGACTAAGTATAGCGGTTGACCCTGTTCGGGCCTGCGCTGCTGCGTCATTATGTCGCAGCAGCGCGATGTCGCTCTGCGCCTGATGGTAAACTTCTGCGCCAAACAAAAACAATCATACTCCTCAGGGTGCCTCCTCCTATGTATAAAACGATCCGGCAGGGTCTGCCGTTACTGGCGCTGCTTGTCAGCACATTCAGCATTGCCCATGAAACCGCTCCTGCGGCTGCGAGCATGGGGGCAAGCTCTCATGCACCGATTGGCGTGATGGGTGATCACCGCCATAAAGTGGGAGAGTGGATGCTGTCCTATCGTTATATGGCGATGGAGATGGAGGGCAATCTCGACGGCGGTGACCGTGTGTCGGCAGGGCAAATTACCGGCACGATGATGGCGCCGGGGCCCTATATGGTGGCACCGCTCAGCATGGACATGGAAATGCATATGTTCGGGGCGATGTACGCACCGAGCGACGAGGTCACCGTCATGCTGATGTTGCCGTATCTGCGCAACGAGATGACGCATGTAACCCGTATGGGACAGCGTTTTACCACGCGCAGTGAGGGGGTGGGTGATGTTAAGGCTTCTGCACTGCTCAAACTCTATCAGAGTGACGACGCTCGCCACCGACTGCATGCCAACCTTGGCGTGAGTCTGCCGACGGGGAGTATTGATGAGCGTGACGACACGCCCGCGCAGAATAAGGCGAAGCTGCCTTATCGCATGCAGCTCGGCTCCGGCAGTGTTGATCTGATGCCCGGAGTGACCTATACGGGTTTTGGAAGCACCTTCAGTTGGGGCGCGCAGCTCATGCTGACGGTGCCCACCGACTACAACGACAATGACTACCGGATGGGCAATCGCGGCCAACTCAGCGGCTGGCTGGCACGCAGTTTCACGCCAGCCTTCAGCGGCTCTCTGCGCCTTATTCACAGCGCCTGGGGCAATATTGATGGTGCCCGCGATGATCTGAACCCGATGATGGTGCCCACGGCAGATCCCGGTGCGCAGGGCGGTGAGCGCAGCGAATTGGCCGTGGGGGTGAACTATCTCTTCACCAAAGGCCGTGCCAAGGGCCACCGTTTGGCGCTTGAGTACAGCGAACCGGTCTACCAGCATCTCGATGGCCCGCAAATGGAACAGCAGTCCACGTTTACAGCGGGTTGGCAGTACGCCTTTTAATCCAGGCTTAATTTAGCGTCGGTAAACTGGCATTACGTGGTAAATTACACGACGACGCAGATTTACCAGGTCGTCGTTACTGTCTTGCCTGTCCGGTCTGCCGGCGGCATTGAATGCTCGAGGGGGGCGTTTTCATGTCAAGGAAGTTACTGATTAATATCCACCTGTATCTGGCCGCTTTCTTTGCACCGATGGTGATACTGATGGCGATCTCCGGTGGTTTGTATCTGGTCGGTATTAAAGGTGAGCAGCGTGTGGAAAGCTCCGTGCTGCTGCCGGGCAGCCTGAACCCGGATAGCGTGCAGCTGGAAGAGGATGTGCGGGCCTTGCTGGATCAGGCCGGTTTGGGCGGCGATTTTGAGCAAGTTAAAGTGCGTGGCCGGGAGGTGAGTACTCGTCCCAGCAACCGTCTTAACTATCGTCTGACGCCCAGTGAAGGGGGGGTGCAGATCGATGTGGTTAAGCCGAGTCTTCAGGCGTCTTTGATTGAACTGCATAAAGGGCATGGCCCCCAGTGGTTCCGTATCGGGCAGCAGATTTTCTCTCTGGCGCTGGTATTGATTATGCTCAGTGGGCTGTGGCTGGGACTGGCCGCCAAAGGTCTGCGCACTCGCACCCTGCAATTATCGGTAGGTGGCCTGGCGGTCTTCCTGCTGTTGGCGCTGTTTGCCTGAGGCTCAATCGCGAAAGTACACCTGCACCAGATGGTAGCCGAAACGGCTTTTGACCGGGCCCTGAACCTGCTGCAGCGGCCCGCTGAATATGGCCTTATCAACGCTGGCGACCATCTGGCCTTTCTTTACTTCGCCAAGATCGCCGCCGCGCTTGCCTGATGGACACTGGGAGTGTTTGCGGGCGAGCTGCTCAAAGTTATCGCCTTTCTCCACACGACGTTTCAGTGCCTTGGCTTCGTCGGCTGTTTTAACAAGAATGTGGCGGGCCATGGCGCTGCGCATCGAACACTCCGAGGATACTTGCGGTCTGAAAACGGGGGAGTGAGTATATATAATCCTGTTGTTTTCTTCTTTCGCAAATACGCTGAAACCTTATGCCCAGAGTGCCGTTCTGCTTTGCCGATATTGCCGCTGAGTGCCGCGTTGAGTCCGGGGTACACCGGCTCGATGGCCGCCGGCTGGGATTGCGAATTACCGTGCCCCAGGCATTGCGGGAGCGCTACCCCTATTGCGGCAGTGCCTACGGGTTTTTGCAGGAGCTGCGACGGGAGATTCTGGACTACGGCCTTGTCGAGTTTCCCGGTCTGCCATTAAATCCCCAAAACTACACCTTGGCTCAGCGAGCGCCTCAGCAGCATCAATACAGCAGCAATCCCTATCTCACCGACTTCTGTCAGCAACCGCATCAGGACACGCCGCCCTATCCTACGGCGTTCTGGCTACCGGCGCCGCGTCGCTATTTTGCCACCTGGGTGATGGGCGAGGACGGGGTGCAGCGCGTTATGAGCGCTCTGCGTAGAGGCGCGTCAATCGACGAGGTTCACCAGCGTCTTCAGGCCCAGAGTATTGCGCAAGGCTGGGGGCTGCTGGTGAATCAGCATCCGGGTTTGCTGCTTATCGACAACAGCTCCCGCAACCGCTTGTTTCACGCCCGCAGTGGCAACTGGCAGGCACAGCGGGCGGAGCCGGATTTCGATACTGACACCCCGATGTACGCGTTCAATGAGGTGGGGCTGCTGAACTATATCGACGTGATGGACAGTCGGCGGGGCACGGGCGACCGCAATGCCGACGAGTGTGAGGAGCTGCGGCGCTTTCTGGAAAGCGAAGCGCCGTTTGTCTGAGCTCAGGCCATACGACTGATCGTATTGCGGAAGCGCCACAGCGAAACGCTGAAAAATACGGCCCCGATGGCCGCGAGCGCCAGCAGTTGCGGCCAGATAATCGATAGTCCGGCGGCGCGGTAGAGCACGGCCTGACTGGCAGCAACGAAGTGGGTAGTGGGCGCGGCCAGCATTAAACTCTGCACCAGCAAGGGCATACTTTCTCTTGGCGTCATGCCTCCCGACAGCATATCCAGCGGCAGCAGCGTGAGCATCAGCAACATGCCGAATTGGGGCATGCTGCGGGCAATGGTGGCCATGAAAATGCCCATGGACGTGGTGGCGAACAGATGCAGCGCGGTGGTCAGTACGAACACCGCGATCGAGCCTTCGACGGGAACCTGCATCAGCCCGCGCACAACGCCATTCAGTGACAGTGTGGCGGCAAGCAGCACGACCAGCGCCATCGACCAGACTTTGGCGAGCATGATCTCTCCGGGCGTGACCGGCATCACCAGCAGGTGTTCGATCGTGCCGTGCTCCCGCTCGCGGATCAGTGCGGCGCCGGTGAGAATGATGGAAAGCAGCGTCACGTTATTGATGATTTCCATCAGCGAGCCGAACCAGCTCTCGTCGAGATTGGGGTTGAATCGCATGCGCAGGTTGAGATCGATCGGCAGGCTGCTGTCGCTGCGGTAGCGCTGCACAAATTCAGAGACTTCACCCAGAGCGATCTGCTGAATATAGCTGCTGCCGGTAAATGCCTGGCTCATACGAGTGGCATCCACGTTGAGTTGCATTTCCGGTTGCCGCCCGGCCAACACATCGCGCTGAAAGTTCACCGGAATCGTCAGGGCAAAGGTGTAGCGTCCGGCGTCCAGCGCCGGGTCGACCTCATTGATGTTCAGCAAGACTGGCGGGTTGAAGCGCGGAGGATAAAAGGCATCGCGGATGCGCGCCGACAGCGGCGACTGGTCCTCGTCGACAATGGCAATCGGGGTGCGGTGCAGCGATTCCGGCATCACCGATCCCGCACTGTATATCGAGATCGAAAAGGTGAAGGCGATCAGCAGGAGCATGCCGGGGTCGCGGGCCAAGCTCCACAGTTCCTTTACGCCCAGGCGGTAGGTGTTCGACAGTTTGGACATGTCAGCGCTCCTGCTTCTTCAGCAGCAACAAGGCCATACCCATGATGACCGGAATCGCGAGAATGATCGGCCACAACGATCCCTGAATTTGCGGCAGGTCCAGTCCCTTGCTGAAAATCGCCCGGCTGATGGTGAGGAAGTAGGACACCGGTTGCAGTTCGCCGACAACGCGGCCGGGGCCTTCCAGTGAGGCCACGGGATTCAGTAAGCCGGCAAATTGCACGGCGGGCATGAGGGTGGCCAGCATGGTGAAGAACATCGCGGCAATCTGACTGCGCGTGACGGCAGAGGCGACCAGTCCCATGCCGGTTGCGCAAACCGAGAAAAGCAACGCGGCAATGCTCAGCGCCAGGAAGCTGCCTTTAACCGGGACGTCGAAAAGCGTTGTCGCAAGGGCAGTCATCAGCAGGAAGTTGAGCATCGACAGGGCGATGTAGGGAAGCTGCTTACCCAGCAAAAATTCGCTGCGGCGAACGGGGGTGACATAGAGGTTGATGATCGAGCCCAGTTCCTTTTCCCGCACAATCGACAGGGCGGTGAGCATGGCGGGAATCAGCAGCAGCAGAATCGGCATGATGGCGGGCACCATGGCCGGTAGGCTGGTTACATCGGGGTTGTAGCGAAAGCGCGTTTCTACCGAGGCGGCTGTTGCCAGGGTTTGCGCGTCCATGCCCATTTGCATGCGTGCAATTTGAATTAACCAGTTTTGGTGGATGCCTTGTACGTAACCGCCGACGGTTTCCGCCCGACTGGGCATGGAGCCATCGACCCAGGCGGCGACGGTCACCGTGTCACCACGCTTGGCATCTCTAGCGAAGCCCGGTGGAATTTCTATGGCGAGTGCCAGATCACCGCTGCGCAGACGGGCGTCCATATCGTCGTAACTTTTGATGGGCGGTCGCTCAATAAAATACCGCGAGCCGCTCAGATTGAGTGCATAGCTCTGGCTGAGGTTGGTTTGATCCAGGTCGTAGATGGCATAAGTCAGATCCTCCACGTCCAGACTGATCCCGTAGCCCATCACAATCATCAGGAACACCGAGCCGATCAGCGCCAGCATGCCGCGAACGGGATCGCGGCGCAGCTCAAGGGCTTCGCGCCGGGTGTAGCTGAGTGTTCGACGCCAGCTAAAGTGCGGGTTGATCTTGCGCGGGGTGTCGGCGAGTTCGGGTGCCGCGTCGACATCGCTGTCGCGGCGCTGCCTGCTTGCCTCACTCAGATATTCAATAAAAGCGGCCTCCAGGCTCTCGGCCTGCCGTGAGCGCTGGATGGCTGTTGGTGTGTCGCTGATCAGTACCCGCCCGGCATGCATCAGCGAGATGCGGTCGCAGCGCTCTGCCTCATTCATGAAGTGGGTGCTGATAAAAATGGTAACGCCGTCCTGCCGGGACAGGCTGACAAGCAGTCGCCAGAAATTATCCCTGGCCACCGGATCGACCCCTGACGTTGGTTCGTCGAGAATCAGCAGTTCGGGTTTATGCACCAGGGCCACGGCCAGTGACAGGCGCTGACGCAAGCCCAGTGGTAGATTGCCGGGCAAGCTGTCGCGAACGCCTGTCAGCGAAAAGCGCTCCAGCATTTCCTCGGCGCGGCCGGGAATGTCTGCGTCGTCTACGCCGAACAGCCGGGCGTGAAGGACCAGGTTCTGCATGACAGTCAGTTCGCTATACAGCGAGAACGACTGCGACATGTAGCCGACCCGGTGGCGGACTGCCAGATCGCGGGGGTCGATGGCTTTGCCGAATAGTTTGGCGTCACCCTCGCTGGCGGGCAGCAGGCCGGTCAGCATTTTCATAGTGGTCGACTTGCCGCAGCCGTTGGAGCCCAGAAAGCCAAAAATTTCGCCGCGCCGGATCTTAAAATTGACGTGATCCACCGCCACAAAATCGCCAAATCGCATGGTCAGCTCGCTGGCTTCAATGGCGTAATCGGCCTGCTCACTGATGTTCAGAGGGGGAATCTGCACCGGCTGGTAGTCCCGGCGCTGTGCCTCGGGCAGTAGCGCAATAAAGGCGGATTCCAGGCTGTCGCTGCCAGTCTTGGCCAGTAATTGTTCTGGACTGCCGTTGGCCAGAATACGGCCCTGATTCATTGCGATCAGCGTATCGGCATTGCGGGCCTCATCCATATAGGCGGTGGCGACGATCACGCTCATTGCCGGGCGGCGACGGCGTATATCGCTGATCAGCTGCCAGAACTGGCTGCGGGCCAGCGGGTCGACGCCGGTGGTCGGCTCGTCGAGAATCAGCAGGTCGGGGTCGTGGATCAGCGCGCAACATAGCCCCAGCTTTTGCTTCATGCCGCCGGACAGTTTACCCGCGGGCCGGTCAAGAAAATCGTAGAGCCCGGTGCTATGGGTCAGCTGGTCAATGCGTCGCCGCCGCTCATCGGCGTCATGATCGAACAGGCGCCCGAAAAATTGCAGGTTTTCCTCCACTGATAGCGTGGCGTAAAGGTTTTTGCCCAGGCCCTGGGGCATATAGGCGATGCGCGGGCAAATCCGGTTGCGGTGCCGGCTGTCGCGCATATCCCCGCCGAGCACATTTAGCTCGCCATCCTGTATTTTGCGTGCGCCGGCGATCAGCGCCAGCAGGCTGGATTTACCGACCCCGTCGGGGCCGATCAATCCCACCATCTTGCCGGTGGGGACACTTAGGCTGAGCTTGTCCAGTGCGCAGCACTGGCCGTAGTGCAGCGAGACATCGCGGCAGGCGACCGCGCTGTCGCCATGGCTCATTGTGGCACCTTGATGTGCAGGGCTTCGGGCCAGTCAATACTGTCATCCAGCTTGATCCAGGCAATACCGGGAATGCCGGTTTTGACGACGGACTGGTGTTGTCGCAGCAGTGCGGGATCAATGCGGGCTTTGACTTTGAACATCAGTTTCTGGCGTTCGCTGGCGGTTTCGACCGTTTTCGGGGTGAACTGGGCAGTGCTGGCGACGAAGGAAACCGAGGCGGGAATGACCAGATCGGGGGCTGCATCGAGAATGAGGCGAACATCGCTGCCCAGCTTCAGGCGCCCGGCCGCCGCTTCGGGGAGGAAAAAGTTCATGGTGACATCGGTAAGATCGACCAGATTGACAATTTTTCCTCCCGCCGCGACGACTTCGCCGGGCTGGGCAACGCGGTATTGAATCCGTCCGTCGCGGGGGGCTTTGAGTTCGGCGTCAGCTAGATCAGCTTCAATGCGGGCCAGTGTCGCGGCGGCAGCGGTGACGGCGGTTCTCGCGCCTTCGGCCTGAGCCGTTGCGGCGACGACGGCCGACTCTGCGGCTTTAACTTGGGCTTTGGCGGCGCTGACGGCCGCGATGGCACTGTTCAAGGCTGAGCGTTCGTCATCCACTGTCTGGTGGGAAATATTCCCCTCGCGGGCGAGTGCTTCTGATCGTTTCAGGCGTTTTGCCGCGGCGTCCCGTTCGCTTTCTCGCTGCAATACCACCGCGCGTGCGGCGGCCATGTCACTCTCGCTCATCGCCACCTGCGCGTCAGCGGTCGCGACACTCTGCTGAGTTTGCATCAGCATGGCGCGGGCTTCATTGCGCTGTGCTTCAAGGCTGGTCACTTGCATTCGCGCGAGCACCTGGCCGGTTTTTACCATTTCGCCTTCTTTAACGAGAATGCTGTCAACACGCCCGGCAAGCTTGGTGGCAATATCCACTTCGGTGGCCTCAAGGCGGCCGTTACCGCTGACAAAGGCGTCGCCATACCCCGAATTCTGCTGCTGCATCCAGCTGTAGGCTGCGAACGCTAACAGTGCAATGATGGCGAAGAGTCCGTACTTCTTGAGCGATGCCGACATAAGTCTGTTCCATGGGGGCTGGGAATGGGGATACACAGACTATAGCGGTTGCTATGGCGAAGGCCCAGTCATTCGGGCTGGGCGCTTCGCGCATTCGGTTGCCGCTTGATTTGCGTCAACCACAGGTGGTTTCTCAGGCGATCCAGAGCTGCTTGGCATTTACAAATTCACGGATTCCATGAGGCCCCAGTTCTCGACCATAGCCCGAGCGCTTGATGCCGCCGCTGGGCAGACGTGGATCCGTTTTGACAATACCGTTAATGGCGACCTGCCCGGCGTCGATACGCAGGGCCATCTGCTCAGCCAGTTCCGTGTTGGCGGTCCAGATGCCGGCGCCGAGACCGTAGTCGGTTTCATTGGCGAGTTGCAGCGCCTCTTCCATATCGGCGGCGCGGGTCACGCACATGACCGGGCCAAAGGTCTCCTCGTTGAAGGCACACATCGTCTCACTGACTTCGGTGAGCAGGGTGGCTGGATAGAAGAATCCCGGCCCCTCGGGCAGCTCGCCGCCCAGCAAACACTGTGCGCCAGCGTCGATGGTTTCGCTGACTTGCCGGTGAAGATTCTGCCGAAGATCTGCGCGGGCAAGGGGACCAATGTCGGTGCCCTTGTCCAGTGGGTCACCGAGGCGCAGTTTTGCCAGCCGACTTTGCAACATCTCGACGAAGGTGCCGTACACCGGCTCTTCAACAATGACACGCTTGGCGGCAATACAGCTTTGTCCGGCGTTGATGATACGCGACAGTACCGCGATATCGGCGGCCTTCTCCAGGTCGGCGTCAGCCAATACTACGAAGGGGTCTGAGCCGCCGAGTTCGAGCACGGCGGGTTTCAGCTCGGCGCCCGCCAGTGCGGCAACTTTGCGCCCGGCAGCGTCGGAGCCAGTGAACGACACGGCGCGAATTCTGGGGTCGCGAATTGCCTGCTCGACGTTGCCGGTTTCCAGCGGCAGGTTAACCATAATGTCGCTGGGCGCGCCCGCTCGCTGGAAGGCCTCGGCAATACCCGCCGCGCTGGCCGGGACGTTAGGGTCGTGCTTCATGGCGCAGGTATTGCCCGCCATGAGTGCAGGCGCCAGAAAGCGAAAGGCCAGCCACAGGGGCGCGTTCCAGGGCAGAATGCCCAACACTGTGCCCAGTGGCTGGTAGCAGACGTAGCTGTTTGAGGCATCAGAGGCCAGAGTCTCTGTGCTCAGGAACTGCTCGGCATTGTCGGCATAGAATTCCGCGCACCAGGCGGCTTTCTCAACTTCCGGCACGCCTTCTTTGATCGGCTTACCCATTTCGATTGCCATCAGTTCTGCGAGCCGATCCTTGTCGGCGCGCAGCTCGCGGGCAACGGCTTTCAGTACCTTTGCCCGGTCTTCGAAGGTACTGCTCTGCCAGCTATCAAAGGCGCGGTCGGCATCGCCGATACGCTCGTGCATCTGAGTGGGTGTCAGCGCCGGGTACTCGGCGATAATCTCGCCATTAAACGGGTTTCTCGCTATCAGCATCTGCGCCTCCTAGGACTTCTGTTCGGCTTTTTCAGGAGTGTTGTCCTGGTTCTTCTTGCGGCCTTTTACCTCATCCAGTTTGATCGGCATGGCAGCATCTTGCGGCGGCTTTACGGTCATTTCTCGAGGGGTGGTGAAGAACGAACGGCAGCCGTCTTCAGTAATATAGATCGTGTCGGAAATGCCTACAGTTTTATCGCCTTCCACGCCCCACATCCAGGGAATGATGTGAAAGGTCATCCCCTCTTTGAGTACGGTGGACTCCCCCTGCTTGAGGCTGACGATATAGCCTTCATCCCAGCTCGGCGGGAAGGCGATACCAATGGAGTAACCCGAGCGGGTAATCAGCCGAGCACCGCAGTGGTTGTCGGAGATGATGTTGCGGATCATATTGTCGGCGTCAGAGACGGTCATGCCCGGCTGGAACAGCTCGTGGACCTGATCCAGCGCATAGATCATTCGCTCCTGCGCATGAAGCAAGGCATCGGTCTGCGGGCCCGTGAGCACGGTGCGCATCATCGCGGTGTGGTAGCGGCGATAGCAGCCGCCGACTTCCAGAAATACATGGTCGCCCGGTTGTACGGTGCGGCCCTCCCAGGTGGCGTGGCCGATCATGCTGCGCGGGCCTGAGGTGACGTAGGGCATCACTGCTGGGGGTTCGCCGCCCGCACGAAACATGGCGGCGCTGACGGCCGCGCCGATTTCGTTTTCTGTCACGCCAGCCTGTACCGCCTCGATACCGGCCTTCATGCCTTCTTCGGTGGCGATGGCGGCGCGGTGCATCAGCTCGATTTCCGCCGGCGATTTGCACACACGGCCTTCTTCCACAATGCCGAAACAGTCCAGCAGCTTTGCATCGGTCAATGTGGTGTGAATGCGGTCCTGCTGGTAGGCGGGGAAAAAGTAGCTGTTGCGCTCATAGCCGATGCGCTTGTCGGCCAGACCGAACTCCCGCAGCGCGTCGACCAGCATTTGAATGGCGTCGCCGGTGTCGGGGTAGGGTCGGGTACGCTCGATCCAGGTGCGAGCATGGATATTGGATTCCTCCATGGCCCGGGTAATCATGAATGGCTCGTCATCTATCGGTACCACCAGTGCCTGAAAAAAAGAGTAGCCGGTGGTCTGGTAGTCGGTGAGGTACATGATGTTTTCCGGGTCGGAAATCACCACCGCATCAAGCCGCCGCTCCTGCATTCGCTGACGCAGGCCGTTGATGCGCTGTTGGTACTCCTCATTGGCAAAGGTCATGTCATCGCGTTGTTTCATGCGGCCTCCAGAATACGGTTACTGACGCTTGCAAGCGTGTCCAGACCCTGTTGCAGGTCGGCGTCGGGAATGGTCAGCGGCGGAATCAGTTTCACGACCCGACCGCCGCTGCCACAGGCAGAGACCAGCAGCCCTTCTTTGAAGCACTCGCCGACAATGGCTTTAGCGAGTTCGCCGTCGCCGACGTCCAGGCCGAGAATCATGCCTTTGCCGCGCAGCTCCACACCTTGGTGTCGCTCTGCGATCACTTGCATGGCGCTGTGCATGGTCTCGCCTTTTGCGCGGACTTCGCTCATGAAGTCGTCGCCGTCGAAATAGCGCAGCGCTTCGCGTCCGGCGACAAAGGACAGCCCCTGTCCTCTGAACGTGCCGGTATGTTCGCCGGGCGACCAGTGTTGGTCGTGTTCCGGTTTCACCAGATTCATGGCGATGGGCGTACCCACGCCGCCCAGGCCCTTGGCAAGGCAGACGATATCGGGGTTTAAACCGAGGCCGTCAAAGCTGAAGTAGTGACCGGTGCGCCCGCAGCCCACCTGAATGTCATCGACAATAAACAGGGCGCCCAGCTCGTGGGCCAGGGTTTGCAGGGCTTCCAGCCAGGCCTGGCTGGCGACATTGACGCCGCCCTCGGCCTGAATGGTTTCCACCAGAAAAGCCGCCGGCGGCGCCAGCCCCGCACTGCCATCCTTGTATAGCGCCCGCAGTTGCGCCAACGCTTCAACACCGCCTCCCAGTGTGTGGTCGCGGCTGTCGGCGTCGCAGTCGAAGGGGTAGTGACTGACATTGTCCAGCGAGACGCCTGCGGCTGAGCGGAAGTAACTGTTGGCAGTGCAGGCCAATGCGCCGAGCGTCATGCCGTGAAAGCCCTTGCTGAACGCCACCACTTCACTGCGCCCGGTGACACGGCGAGCCAGTTTCAACGCCGCTTCAACCGCATTGGTCCCGGTCGGCCCCATGAATTGCATTTTGTGGGGCATATGTCGGGGTTCGAGAATGGTGCGGGTGAAGTCCTCCATAAAGGCGCGCTTGGCGGTGGTGTGCATATCCAGGCTGTGGGTGACGCCGTCGCGCTGCAGGTAGTCGATCATCGCCTGCTTCATATGCGGATTGTTGTGCCCGAAATTCAGCACCCCTGCGCCGGCGAAAAAATCGATGTACTCGCGACCCTGGTCGTCCGTCTGGCGCGCATTGCTGGCCGTATCGAACACTACCGGGTACGTCCGGCAGTAGGCGCGGATCTCGGATTCACGTTGCTCAAAAATGCTCATGCTTCCTCCTGATTTTTAGAATCGGCGGCAGCCATGCTACCGCCGTGCTCGCCCCGAGGGGCTTAGCCGAGTCGGTCGTCCGCCGCACCCGCGAGGGCAGCATAGAGGCGGACAACTTTGGGAATTAGCTGGTCGTTGAAGTCGTAATAGGCACTGTGACAGGGGGCGTCGTGGCCATTCCCGTCATCGGCGCCGATAAGGGCGAAAGCGCCGGGAATTTCACGCAAGTAATAGCTGAAGTCTTCCGAGGCCATAATCGGCACCGGCAGGCTGTGGTTGATGGCGTCGCTGCCGTAGAGTTGTCGCCAGCAATGGCGGACGCGACTCGCGGCATCGGCATGGTTGATGGTGGCCTGATAGCGGGGGTGGCATTCCACCTCACACTGCAGACCGTAAGCAGTGGCTGTCTGTTGGGCGATCTCCTCTATGAGCTGATTCAGTTGTTGTCGGGTGTTTTCGTCGGGAACGCGGATGCTGCCACCCAGCTTGGCCTCGCCGGGGATAACGGTAGCGGCGCTGGGGGCTTCAATACTGGTGATGCTGAGCACGGCGCTGGCCTGTGGTGCCAGCCGGCGGCTTACTACCTGTTGCAGGGCCAGGGTAATGGCGCTGGCGCCCAGTACCGGGTCGCGACAGAGTTCGGGCTGACTGGCGTGGCCGCCCTGTCCGATAACGCGGATGCTGAAGGTGCCGTTGCCGCACATCACAATGCCGTCGGGGCAGATCAGTTCACCAAAGGCAAGGGCGGGCCAATTGTGCCAGCCGAAGATTTCATCGACATTTTCCAATGCACCGTCGTGGATCATTTCCCGGGCACCGTGCCCCCCTTCCTCGGCGGGCTGGAAAATCAGTGTTACCGGGCCGGGCAGTTCGGCTTCGTGAGCCTTTAACCAGCTGGCGGTCGCAATGAGCGTAGCGGTATGGCCGTCATGCCCACAGGCGTGCATGCAGCCAGAGGTGTGCGAGGCCCAGTCAAGTTCGGTTTGCTCAACAATGGGGAGGGCATCGATATCGCCTCGCAGGGCGATATGACGGCCGGAGCTGCCGGCATTCAAACAGGCCACAGTGCCGGTTTTGGCGCAGACCCGCCAGGGGATGTCGAGAGCGGTGAGCTGCTGGCGGATACGTTCGGCGGTACCCTGCTCCTGCCAGCCCAGTTCGGGGTGTTGGTGCAGTTCTCGGCGCAGTGATATGGCGTTGCGCACAATGTCTTGCCAAACCGTAGACATGGTCCTCCTGCCGTTGCTGTGAGGAATACGCGGCTAGCGTTTCCGCGCTGCTACTCCAGCCTAGTGGCTCGCGGCGCAATGCGCCAGTGTCGATCCACTCTGCCCGAGCTGGGCTCTTTAGCCTGAGCAAGTTTAGTCTCAGCAAGTTCCGAGCCAGACTGCTCCGGCTATCCTTGTTTGAAAATGAATCTTAATTGCGATTCGCAGGCTGATTTCGTATTCTTGCGCTTTTCAAGCGTGTGGCCGGGAGCCTAAAAAAGTGACAGTACAGAAGGCAGGGAGTTCATCAGATGCGATGTGGCCGCGCTGGCTGCTTGCCGGGCCGCTATGCTTTCTCTGTGCCTTTGTGATGATGGCGGGCGCGTCGATCTGGTTGCCCGAAGGGCCCGCGCGTATCGACAATGTGGCGATCCCGCTGGTGCTGTTTCCTGCGGTTTGGGGTGTGTTGTTTTTCTACAGCTGCCTGGGGCGTCTGGGACGGACCTATCTTGTCGTGGGCGCGTTAACGGTGGCACATCTGGTACTGATTGTCTGGCAGCTGATGCTCAGAGGTGCCGCGTGATTCGATTGTCGCAGGCGCGCAGCAAAACCCTGTTGGCCATCCACGGATGGTCAGCCGTTGCGCTCGGTTTGCTGTTGTACGCGGTGATTGTTACCGGCACGCTGGCGGTGTTCGAAGATGCGATTGGCGTGTGGGCGGATCCCATGCCAGTGGCGCCCGTTGAGGAGATTCCCAACGGCACCGGCGCCCTGATGGCCGACATTGCTGCGCGAATTGACCCCGCCTATCTCGATGAGGTTTTCCTGTTCTCCGGGACCGGCGAACACCTGCGGGCGCTGTTTCACTACCATGGTGACGACGGTACAGAACCGGCAATGCTGTTTTTGATTGATCCGGCACAGCAGCGGGTGGTTCGCGAGGTTGAGGGTTTGTCGCCGGATGTCTTTCGGCAGTTGGGTGTGGGGGCGCTTCGGGATTTTCTGGTCGACCTGCACGTGAATTTGCTGCTGCCGGGGCGCTGGGGGTTACTGGCGACGGGCGTATTGGGGTTTGCCATGCTGGTCGCGGCGGTCAGTGGCCTGCTGATCCACCGCCACCTGCTCAAAGAGCTGTTCACACTGCGTCGCAAAGGGGGATTGCTCACTGCGCGCGACCGCCATGCGCTGGCGGGCAGCTGGAATTTGCCGTTTGCCTTTCTGCTGTCATTCACTGGTGCGTTCTTCAGCTTTGGCGGGGCCATCGGGCTGCCCGCAATCGCCTACGTCGCGTTTGGTGGCGATGTGGAAACCGTCAGTGAGGAGTTGCTGGCGCCGATTATGGCTGAGGATGATCGTCCATCGCCGCTCGCGAATATCGACGCGATGATACAGGATGCCGCGCGACGAACCGGGGCTGAGCCCAGCAGTTTGCAGATTCATCACTGGGGGCGAGCAGATGCGAGCCTGCTTGTCGGCCTGAATAATGGAGACGGTGAACTGCTGCCATCCGCGGTCGCGTATGCCGGCGCTTCCGGCGAGTTTCTGGGTTTGCGCCCGGCGCTGGGGAATGCCCCCTCGCTCGGTGGCGATCTGGTCAGCCTGATGTCACCGCTGCATTTCGGAAATTTTGCGGGTATCGCCTCGAAAATACTGTGGTTCGCCATGGGGTTTGCCAGTGCCTACGTAGCCCTCACCGGGCTCATGTTGTGGACTCGGCGTCGACAGGCCGAGCCGGGCTGGCATTGGCTGGAAAAGCTGACGGTGATCGTCGGCTATGGCTTGCCGCTGGCACTGCTGATCAATGCGGCCGTGTATGTGACCCGTCGGCCGGTTCCCAGTGCCGCATTTTACGACCTGCTGAGCGTCTTTCTGGCGGCAATGGCTCTTACCGCGTTTTACGGCTTTGCGCAGCGTGATGCGGCGCGCAGCCGCAGGGGTATTCTGCGAGCGATGGCGCTGGTAATGCTGGCATTGCCGGCGGCGCGATACTGGGGCGGTGGTTTGGGATGGCAGGCCGCGATCTCTGGCGGCTTGCCAGCCGTGTTGACGATCGACGGTTTACTGCTGGTCAGCGGGGCCTGGCTGCTGTGGACACAGCGCCGTGCGCCAGCGCCTGCCATGCTTGAGACAGAGTCAGAACCCGAGGCGCTGAAGTCATGAGTACCGAGCTCCTGGCGGGATTGGCCATTGCATTCAGCGCGCTGCCTCTGTTGTTGCTGGCAATACGCGACCCGAAGCGTCTGCGCAGTCGACGGCAGCGAAGTCAGGCCACCGTCCTTGAGCGCCGGTGTCTGGCGATTGCCGTGGCTCTGCCGCTGGTTTTCTTGCTGGGGAATGCGGCAGCGGCACTGATTTGGTTGTCGGGGGTGTTTGTGACGGGGTGGTTTTGCGCGCTGTGGCTGGCGACACCTGCTCACTCCGAGTCACAGTAATTATCCCTATAGCGGGCCTGTGCCGTGCGAAAATGCTATACCGCGCTGTTTTTTCCCGCTATAGTGCGTGGCGCTAGAACGTAGCACTACTATTTATGCACACCATTTCGATGTTCTGTTCAGTTCTCGTCCTGATTCATAAGTAATAGAAACACTTCCAGCATGGCCGCCTCATGAGAGGCAACTTATTTACTGAAAGATTCAGGAATACACATTATGTCTACTGTAACCGGCACTGTTAAATGGTTTAACGAAACTAAGGGCTTCGGCTTCATCGCTCAGGAAAACGGCCCCGACGTATTCGCTCACTTCAGCGCGATCAGCGGCTCAGGCTTCAAAACCCTGGTTGAAGGTCAGCAAGTTGAGTTCACTGTTAGCCAAGGCCAGAAAGGTCCTCAGGCTGAGAACATCGTCGTCCTGTAAGGCCGACTCCCGCGCATTGCGGGAAACTGCACTGGCTACGGTCAGCCTGTAGAGAAAGGGCAGAACCATCGGGTTCTGCCTTTTTTCGTTTATGGCCTCCTGATTTCGGTATGATCTCTCCGAGGCATCACACAGTTGGAATGAACTTGAGCGAGACGAGCTTTCACACACTGCCATTGGCGGCGGGCCTACTCGATAATCTGGCGTCGCTGGGCTATCGCGATATGACCGCGATTCAGGCCGCGGCACTGCCGCGCATATTGGCGGGCAGCGATTTGGTCGGACAGGCGAAAACCGGTTCCGGTAAAACGGTCGCCTTTGGCCTCGGCTTGCTCAATAAGCTTGAGGTCAAACGCTTCGCTGTGCAGGGCTTGGTGTTATGCCCCACGCGCGAGCTGGCCGATCAGGTTGCCAGAGAGCTGCGCAAGCTGGCGCGTGGCGTGCACAACGTCAAGATTCTCACTCTCTGTGGCGGTATGCCCTTTGGCCCACAGGTCAGTTCACTGGCGCACGGCGCCCATATCATTGTCGGTACACCGGGTCGGGTGCACGACCACCTGCGCAAGCGCAATCTGAAGCTGGAGCAGGTGCATACCCTGGTGTTGGACGAAGCCGATCGCATGCTGGAAATGGGCTTTCAGGAGACGCTTGACGCGATTGTTGCCGAGGTGCCCGCCAGTCGTCAGAGCCTGCTGTTCAGTGCCACTTACCCCGAGCAAATCCAGCAGATTGCCCGTCGGGTGATGCGTGACCCCGAGTTGTTGAAGATTGCCGAGCAACACCGGCGAAGCACCATCGATCAGCGTTTTTACCAGGTGGAAAACAATGAGGCCCGCGCCGATGCTGTGGCGCGTTTGCTGCTGGACCGTCGCCCCGATTCCGCCGTGGTGTTCTGCAACACCCGCCGCGATACCGAGGAGTTGGCTTCCGTTCTGCGTGATTACCGCTTGAATGTCATCGCTCTGCATGGCGAGCTGGACCAGCGTGCGCGGGATCGTGCATTGGTGTGTTTTGCCAATCACAGCGCTTCGGTGCTGGTGGCAACAGATGTTGCCGCCCGGGGGCTGGATATTGAAGATTTGAATATGGTGATTAACTACCATATTGCTCGCGATGCCGAGGTGCACACGCATCGTGTGGGCCGTACGGGTCGCGCGGGTGCCAGTGGCGAAGCCGCCAGCCTGTTTACCGAGCGAGAACAGCACAAACTGGCGCGACTGGAAGCGGACGGGGTGGAGCTGTTAATGGGAGAACTTCCTCACCCGGCCGTATTGGATGGGCCTGCCTACTCGCCCCCGATGCACTGTCTGCAACTGGATGTGGGCAAAAAACAGAAAATCCGTCCGGGTGATATCCTTGGGGCGCTGACCCGGGGCGAGCGTGTGGCGGGTTCGGATGTCGGCAAAATCCATATCTTTGATCAGTGCGCCTATGTGGCGGTAAAACGCCGCGCCGCCGATGAGGCGCTGCGGGTACTCAGTGCCGGCAAACTGAAGGGGCGCAGTGTGAGGGCCCGAAAGATCCGTTAATCCTTCTTACAGGGAGTGGTCTCGATGATCCGACGCCTGCCCCGCTGGCTGGAACTCGGCGCGTTTACCCTGGCCTGGCTGGCGGGAACCGTCAACGCCGTCGGGCTCCTGGGGTTTGCCCATCAGTCAATTTCCCATCTCTCCGGCACGGCCAGCTTGCTGGGCGCGGCACTGCTGCAGGGCAGCGATGCCTGGCACCTCGCGGTGATCCTGCTCAGCTTTCTGCTTGGCGCAGCCGTATCGGGCTATCTCAATATCAGTGAATCCCTCACCTTGGGGCGCCACTACGATACGCTGTTAGTAATCGAGGGGCTGCTCTTGCTGGTTGCCATTGCGCTGCTCCGTGAGCAGCACAGCTCGGGACATTACTTTGCATCCGCCGCCTGCGGTTTACAGAATGCGCTGGCAACCCGCTACAGTGGGGCGGTGGTGCGAACGACCCATGTCACCGGCCTGTTTACTGACCTCGGTATTATGTTGGGCGCCGCACTGCGAGGGGAGGGCTTTGATCGCCGCAAGGCGGGGCTGTTCTGCCTGATTATTGCGGGCTTTGTCTTCGGCGGTACGGCGGGCGCGCTGTTCTATGCACGCTGGGGCTTCTTCGCTTTGCTGGTTCCCGCCATGTTATGTTTCATGCTCGCTGCGGCGTATCGGCTGCTGCGCTCGGGCAACTGAGCCCCGGTTTGCCAGCGCCCCGACATAGAATAATAAACAGTACTGCCAGGAGTGACGACCCGATGAGTAAGGCGTTTTTTGAAGCGTATTACCAGACGTACAACCGTGAAGACCCCGATGCGCTGAGGGCGTTTTACGATCCCGACGTGGAGCTGCATTCGGCTCAGGGCGTGATTCGCGGTGTGGAGGCGGTGCTGGAGGTATACCGGGGAATTACGGCTCAGTTCAGCGATCACATGACCCCGCTGGATATTCGCGAGCGCAGTGACCATACCCAAGTGCGTATTCTCGACAACTTCACGGCAAAGGTCGACGTCGCGGAGTTTATGGGCCGCGCTTTTGCTCCGGGCGAGCAGTTCAGTCTGAATCTGCTGGCAGAGTATCGCTTGCGCGACGGTCGCATCCTGCGGGCGGATATTGCGGCGCTGTAAGTCAGCGCGGTTCTTGCCAGGGCGTGAGCACAGCGGTGCCCACGCCCGTTTTCACTTAGCCCGTGTACCGAGACAGTGAACTCCAGAAGCCGAATTCCATCATCCCGGCGCCCTGCTGTTCACCGTCGGGGCCGCTGAGGGTGAAGGTCGACGGAACTTCCACCAGACCCAGCATGCGTCCCTGATCTTGGGTGTAGTCAAGCGTCTCGCGTTGCACAACAGTTTCCGGCCCCTGATACATGCCGTGCCGCCAATCGGGCTCCAGGCCATAGCCGGTGCCGGTGGTGAGGTAGGTTTGTAGCTTCGTGGGCCTGCCGCGCAGGGTAAGCGCGCCGCCGGGGGCATCGGGGAAGTGAACGACGCCCTCGGCAATGTCGGCGAGGAACGGTTGAGCCACGTTGAAGCGGTGCTCGTGCTCGGGCCGTCCCAGCCACTCAGGTTCACGGCTGGGGTCTTTCCATACGCGCATCGCTTCTTCAATGCTGCGTTGGCCGCCTTCCGTTTCGTTGATGATGTAGAGCAGCGCGAAATCATCGAACAGCACCGGGAAGTAATTCCACATGCCCTCCATTGACGGTGTCCCCGCATGGATACCTGCCGGTTCAGCTTCGCCTACCGGTCGCACTCCCCAGGAGCGGTCGCGGCTGCCGATAAAATCCTCGGGGGTGATTGCGAAGTGCTGGCCGTCTACGGTCAGTTCGCCCTGCCAGCGCCCCAGTTGTGCGAAACGCATGGTGTCAAACAGAACGCGGCCTTCCTTGCGGATGTAGTGGCGTGGCTCCAGAAAGGGGAAGTGCTCACCCTGCCAGGTCGCGTTCATGGTAATGCCGTTCTCGGCGTCGTCGCAGACAATCCGCAGGCGTTGAAGACCTTCGATAACCTCGATACGCAGTGGCCCAACCGAGATATCGCCGCGATCACTCAGGGGACGAGAGGCGCGAATGACATGGTGTTTATCCTTGTGGCGCACCAGCAGAAACGCATCTTGCACACCGAGATTGGGGTACTGGCCCAGTCCAAAGACGACGAACAATTCATCGCCTGCATTGTGCATATTGAAGTAATAGCGATCGTAGAAGTTGCGGTCACTGGTGCCGGTGTGACGAATGACATCAGCAATCTGGTGTAGTGGATAGTCGTCCATGGTGCTCAGCATGGCGGGCTCCTGTCTGGGTAATTGTTATCGTTGTTGTGTGACGGCAATGGCCGCCCGACTTTACTGTAGTGAGTCGCCGGGAGCGCGACAACCGTTAAAGCATGACAGAAAGTTAAGGTGCCGTAACTGGCGTGCAGGCCGCGGTGTCTGCTGCATTCGGGTAAACTCGCCGAATGATATGAATAAGGACAGAACATGTTTCGCTGGATGATGCTGTTTCTCGCGATGGCGCCCGCCATCACTCAGGCTGACACGCGTATTGGCCAGACCTCGGTCGACAGTCTGACGCTGACCTACCGTAACCCGCAGACCGGCACCGATCTGGATGCCTCACAGACACGGGTACTGATCGAGCAGCTTTATGCGAGTGAACTGCTGAATCTGGATGAGGTTCTGGCGGCGCAGGAGCTGGATGCCAGCGGCGCCCAGGGCGATGGTTTTAGCGTGATCAACCCCTATTACCCCCGTGCGGAAGCTGGCGATGTGCCCCTGCCATCGGCTCGTTCGGTCATGCAAAACGGGGAATTGATTCAGAATCCCGAGCAATACCCACAGCCCGCCGAGGGTTACGAGATGGTCGATGGCGAGCCGGCGTTCTACCAACAGGCAGCGGTCAGTCGCTGGTTCAGCGAGCTGCGCAACGGCGGTGCGGCGGCGGAAGAGGTTTGCGCGGTGGCCATGGACGCCGATGGGCGTCGCTACCGGCTGAAAACCTTTCCGACGGTCGATGCCGCCCTGCAGGCGGGCTGGCAGATTACCCACCAGTACCGCTGCGGAAGCTGTTCAAGCCTGCGGGACCTGGCGGCGTATATCGCCATTCCCGACATGACCCAGCCGGTTCGGGCCTGCTCGCAGCGGGGCCGCGGTCAACTCAGCAAGCTCGATGAGGTGAAGCAGTGCATTATCGAGGCGGTCGGTTTCACGCCCGCCTGTGCGGAAAGTTGGGCCTATAACGCGGTGCACACCGGCGCGGAGTGTGCCGGGCGCTGTATGCGCAGCTATGGTCGCGCCGGTCCCCTGCCCGCCCTGCTGCAGGGGGGGATCAATATTCTGCGCGGTCAGTACAGCGCCTGTCCGGCCAGTGTGGAGAGTGAGGATGCCGCGACCCGCGACGTGCTGGAGGCGCGGGGCTGTCCGCTGGACAACGAACAGACCGGCAAGCTCAATGATTGCCTGTGGTGTGATGAGCAGCTTTCCGGGCCGGGGTTCAAGTACAGCGCGGCCCGCACCCGCCGTGCCTCGGGCCTGCCGTCGGCGATTCCCCGGCCGAACGACCGCTTGTTCTATGAAGCCGACCACAGCCGCTATTTTTCCGGGCGCGCTGTATCCCCGGCAGGCGGGAACCAGCCGTGATCACCGATGCCCTGTTGCTGGTGGTCGCGGGCCTGCTGGCCGGGGCGCTGAATGCCGTCGCCGGAGGCGGCAGCTTTTTCACCTTGCCTGCTCTGGTGGCGCTGGGCCTGCCGCCGCTGATGGCCAATGCCAGTGGTACTGCGGCCCTTTTGCCGGGGTATATGGCCAGCGCCTGGCGCTTTCGTGGCGATATTCGCATGCCGGGCGATCTGTCGCTGTGGGGGCTGCTGCTTCTCGTGCTGGTTGGCGCGGTATCAGGCGCACTGTTGTTATTGCTGAGCAGTGAGCAACTATTCAGTACGCTGGTCCCTTGGTTGATGCTGTTGGCCAGTGTGATTTTTGCGCTCTCGCCGCGACTGCTGAAGAACCGGGCAACGGCGCCGACGTGGCTTGCCGCACTGACCCTGCTGTTGGTGTGTGCCTATGGCGGCTATTTCAATGGCGGTGTTGGGATTGTGCTGCTGGCGGCATTCGGTTTGCTGGGGCAGCATGATCTGCACGGTATGAACGGTCTGAAAAATGCCGTCTCGGCGCTGCTGACTTTGGTGGCGGTGGGGGTCTACGCGGCGGCAGGGCTGTTGGTTTGGAAGCCATTACTGCTGATGGCACTGGCCGCGTTGATGGGTGGCTATGTTGGCGCCGCGCTGGCTTATCGCTTGCCCGCTGGACCGCTCAGGGCGTTTATTGTCGCCTCCGGGCTGGTCATGGCCGCCGTGTTTTTTCTGCGCTGAAACGCTTTAGGAGAACCGCAATGACAGATGCGCCATACGGACAGGGCGATGCGTCCTATCAGGCCGCTGGCGGCTGGGAGGGCATCTGTGCGCTGGTCAATGCCTTTTACGATGTGATGGACAGCGCGCCGATGGCTGGTGATATTCGCGCCATGCACGCGGCGGACCTGAGCGAGGCGCGAGACAAACTGAGCTGCTTTCTCAGTGGCTGGCTGGGTGGCCCCAAGCGCTATGCAGAGCGTTACGGACGAGGTTTGGGGATTCCCGCTGTGCATCAGCATATGAAGATCGGGACCGCTGAACGCGATGCCTGGTTGTGGTGTATGCAGCAGGCAATTGACCAGCAGCCTTATCCGGTCGCTTTCAAAGAGTATCTCTACCGGCAGCTATGCGTGCCGGCAGAGCGGATTGTGCAGCGCTGCGCGTTGCACGCAGAGCCTTGACCCCAGTGGTATCACTGGGGCTATTGGCGTAGACGGTATTACTCAGGGCGCGGGCTTGTTGGCCGGGCGACGACGGCGTCGCCGTGCCGCGGGGGGACGCTGCCCATCGCGGTGTTCGCTGTGAGGGCGGCGCGCCTGCTGCGGGCGTCTCGCTTTGCCCGGAGCCGGCTGGCGGCGAGATTCCGGCAGGCTGTGCACCGCTTCGAAACCGTCGATCTCTTCCCGGCGCAGTGTCTGCTTAATCAGTCGTTCAATGGCCGAGAGCTGATCGAATTCATCGGCGCTGACCAGTGAAACCGCCTGACCGGCGGCTCCCGCGCGGCCCGTGCGGCCAATGCGGTGCACATAGTCTTCCGGCACATTGGGCAGGTCGACGTTCACCACATAGGGAAGCTGATTGATGTCCAGGCCTCGGGCGGCGATATCGGTGGCCACCAGTGCCTGAATTTTGCCGCTTTTGAAATCGGCTAGGGCTTTGGTGCGGGCATTCTGGCTCTTGTTGCCGTGAATCGGCGCCGAGGGAATACCGCGCTCGTCGAGGAAGCGGCTCAGTTTATTGGCGCCGTGCTTGGTGCGCGAGAACACCAGCACCTGATGCCAGCCGTTTTCTTCAATCAGCTTGGCCAGCAGGGCCGGTTTGCGTTTCTTGTCTACCGGGCAAATCCACTGCTCGACGCGTTCGGCGGTGCTGTTCGGCGGTGTCACCGACACTTCCACCGGATTGTTCACAATGCCTTTGGCGAGCTTGCGAATATCGTCGGAGAAGGTCGCCGAGAACATCAGGTTCTGGCGCTTGGCGGGCAGCAGGGCAAGGATCTTGCGGATGTCGTGGATAAAGCCCATGTCCAGCATGCGGTCGGCTTCGTCGAGTACCAGCACTTCCAGCTCGCTGAAACGCACAGCATTTTGCTGATACAAGTCCAGCAGTCGGCCGGGGGTGGCGACCAGAATGTCGGCGCCTTTGCGCAGCTTCATCATCTGCGGGTTAATCTTCACGCCACCGAATACCACGGTGGAGCGCAGTGGCAGGTTTTTGCCGTATTTCTGGACGTTCTCACCAATCTGCGCCGCCAGCTCGCGGGTAGGGGTAAGGATGAGCGCGCGCGCCTGGTTGGGCGAGGCCTGTTTGCCTTTGGACAACATTTCCAGAATCGGCAGGGTGAAGCCGGCCGTTTTGCCGGTGCCGGTCTGGGCGGCGGCCATCACGTCGCGTCCCTCAAGTACGGGGGGAATCGCTTTGGCTTGAATCGGTGAAGGGGTCGTGTAGCCGCTGTCGTTAACGGCGCTGAGAATCGGGGCCGACAGGCCCAGGGAATCAAACTGCATAGAATCTCTCGGTGTGAGGTGGGCGTCTGGCGCCTCACCGCGTCAGTGTGCTGACAACCAAGATAAACTGATCGGCGGCACGGGGCGGGGCAGCTTACTGGATTCGCGTCCTCGCTGCCAGCAACATTCCCATTGACTGGAATTTATCGCCGCCGGGGCTTCGGGTAGAATACGCCGCTTCTTCGGCGCACGCATGCCCCTAGCGCCCGCCTCAAAACAGGATTCAGCACCATGGCCGACGCCCAGCTCGTCAACGACATCAATACGCGCCGTACCTTTGCGATTATCTCGCACCCCGACGCCGGTAAAACCACCATCACCGAAAAGCTGATTCTGCTGGGACAACTGATTCAGGTCGCGGGCACCGTCAAGGGAAAGAAGAACGACAAGTCGGCGACCTCGGACTGGATGAGCCTGGAGAAAGAACGGGGCATCTCGGTCACTTCCTCGGTGATGCAGTTCCCTTACAAAGGACGCACGGTCAATCTGCTGGATACACCCGGGCACGAGGATTTTTCGGAAGACACCTACCGCACCCTGACCGCCGTGGATTCGGCGCTGATGGTTATTGACGGTGCCAAGGGTGTCGAGGACCGCACCATCAAACTGATGAACGTCTGTCGCCTGCGCGATACCCCCATTCTCAGTTTCGTGAACAAGATGGACCGGGATATCCGCGACCCCATCGAACTGTTGGACGAAGTGGAGGAGGTGCTCGGTATTGAAGCCGCTCCGATCAACTGGCCGATGGGGATGGGCAGCGAGTTCAAGGGCGTTTACAACCTCTACACCGACACCTTGCATGTGTTTCAGCCCGGTAAAGGCAGCGTGGTAGCCGAAGATATTCGCATTGAAGGGCTGGCCAGCGATGAGGCAAAAGCGCTGTTGGGCGACGAGTACGATAACTACCTCGACGAAATTGAACTGGTGCGCGGCGCCAGCCACGAATTTGATCAAGCGGCATATCTGGCCGGTAAACTCACGCCGGTGTTCTTTGGCACCGCGCTGGCGAATTTTGGCGTGCGGGAAATGCTTGATGGCTTTGTCGACTGGGCGCCCGCACCGCTGAATCGCAGCACCGATGTGCGTGAGGTTGAGGCGACCGAATCGGGTTTTACCGGCTTTGTATTTAAGATCCAGGCCAATATGGACCCCAAGCACCGGGACCGTATTGCTTTTATGCGCATCTGCTCGGGCACCTATAAAAAGGGCATGAAAATGCGCCACGTGCGCCTTGGCAAGGATGTGAAAATCGCCGATGCGGTGAGCTTTCTGGCCGGGGATCGGGAGCTGGTGGAAGAGGCGGTATCCGGGGACATTATCGGTCTGCACAACCACGGCACCATTCAGATTGGCGATACTTTCACCGAAGGCGAGGCGATGACCTTCACCGGTATCCCGCACTTTGCCCCGGAACTGTTCCGCCGCATTCGCCTGAAAGACCCGATGAAATCCAAGCAGCTGCAAAAGGGCTTGCAGCAGCTTTCCGAGGAAGGCTCCACACAGGTGTTTATGCCTCAGCGTAACAGTGACCTGATCGTCGGCGCGGTCGGGGTGCTGCAATTTGATGTGGTGGCCTACCGTCTGAAAGACGAGTACAAGGTTGAGGCCATCTACGAGCCGGTGAACATCCACACTGCCCGCTGGGTGGAGTGCGATGATCCCAAGGCCTTTGAAGAGTTCAAGCGCAAATGCGCGGACAACCTCGCCATTGATGGTGGCGGTCACCTGACCTATCTGGCGCCGACCCGCGTTAACCTGTCGCTCACTGAGGAACGCCATCCTGAAGTGCGTTTCCGCGCGACCCGCGAGCACTGATGTCTGTCTGAAAGTTCAGTGAGTCGCGACACGACTCGCTGGAAATGTGATGTTTTACCAGTTTGCAAAAGCCGGTGGACGACATTCGTTCACATAGGGTTAAGGCTGTGCTTCTATCCTGTACCACGGTCAATTAGCCCGGTGCAGGCAGCCCCTGCAGACAGATAAAACAGATGGAGAATCCGATGAAAAATTCCGTGAAGAACAGTGCGCTGGCAGTGCTGCTGATGGCTGTTGGAAGCCTGGCCATGGCCGATGGTGGTTTCAGTGGCAAGCTGGGACTGGGCGGTAAAGCCGGTGACGGCGAGGCATCGGCGAACGTCGACGCCAACGTCAATCTTGGCATTGGCGACAAGCTGGAGAAAGCCAAGGCGAAGAAAGAAGAGATGCAAAAAGACGCCGAAGCTCGTCAGGCCCAGGCTCAGGCCGATGCTGAGGCCCGTCAGGCCGCTGCCGATGCTGAGCGTGAGCAACGCAAAGCGGCTGCTGAAGCCAAGCGCGAACAGATGAAACAGGAAGCTGAGGCTCGCAAGGCAGAAGCCAAGGCCAAGCGCGAAGAGATGAAGCGCGAAGCAGAAGCGCGTCAAGCGGCCCGCGAAGCCCAGGCTGAGGCGGATGCCAAAGCTCGCGAAGAGCGCAAGGCCAAAGCCAAGGCGGAAATGGAAGCGCGCAAAGAAGCCCTGAAGAAAGCGGGCGATATGAAAGTGAATGCTGAAGTGAACGTCGAGGCGAAGTGATCGCCTTTATCTCGCGTCATCCTCTGAATCCTTCGATGGTGTAGAGAAAACAAAAAGGGCTTCCCGATGCGGAAGCCCTTTTTGCTTGGTGGCGCGGCTTGAACCGTTATCGCCAATTCCCGACAATAGCGGCTTTTACCGGAAGCCCTCCCGTGAGCAAATCTTCCCCGTCTACCTCGCTGCGCCTCGATCGTTTTCTGGCGACGGTGACGGACTATTCCCGCAGCGAAGCCAAGCGGCTGATCAAGAATGGCGACATTACGCTGGATGGCGAAGTGTTGAGCGACCCGCGACAAAGCGTGGACGCCGACGCCGATGTGCGTTTGCGCGGACAGTCACTGCGCAGTGCAGAGCCGCGCTACTTTATGCTGAACAAGCCCGTGGACTACGTGTGTGCTGCGAGGGATCGCCGGCACTTAACCGTGCTGGACCTCCTCGACGAGGATAATCCGGAGCGCCTGCACGTGGCCGGGCGGCTGGACATCGACACCACCGGCTTGGTATTGCTCACTGACGATGGCAACTGGTCCCACGCTATCACCTCCCCCAAGAAACAGTGCTGGAAACGCTACTGGCTGCGCACCGCTGAGCCGATCGACGCAAGCGCCGTGGCGCGCTTTACCAAGGGCGTGTTTCTCAAGGATGACAAGCTGCGCACGCAGCCTGCCGAGTTGGAGATTATTGGCCCCTGCGAAGCCCGTCTGCGATTGTCCGAGGGGCGTTATCATCAGGTCAAACGCATGTTTGGCGCACTGGGCAATGCGGTGGTCGAGCTGCACCGCGAGGCCATTGGCGATATTGAGCTGGATGAGGCACTGGCCGAAGGCGAATATCGTCCATTGACGACGACAGAGCGCGACAGCGTGTGGAGCGATGGATAATGAGTGACGAAGTACTCAACTGCCTGCACCGGGCGCTGGCCGAGGCTGACGGGCCGGTGTGGTGGTTTGCCGATGAACAGGTTGTCGCGCCATTGCCGCGCGCCCGCGAAGATGTGCAGGTGTTCTGCAACCGTGTGGATACTGCCGAGGCGCTGAGGACCGCCGGTTTTGTCGTGCATCTCGGCGACTTTGCTGTTGAACAGGCCCCATTGAAACCGCAGACGGTGGTGTATCGGGTGTCCAAGGAACGGCCCTTGGTGAATATGCTGATCAACGCCGCGATGACGGCACTGCCGGTTGGCGGGCGTCTGTTGCTCAGCGGCTACAAGAACGATGGTTTGAAAGGCTATGCGGACAAAACTGCGAAAACCTTTGCCGCCGAGCGCGTGGTCAGAAAAGGCGATAGCGGTGCCTACCTCGCGGAAATTACCAAGCGCGCCGACAGCGCGGCGCGGCTGCCCGATAAAGACTACCGGCAGTTGCGGCCGATCTGTGAGGAGCCGCTGTTGTACAGTAAACCCGGTATTTACGGTTGGGAAAAAATTGATCGCGGCAGTCGCCTGCTGATCTCACAGTTGCCAGACTTTGTGGAAGGTCTGACGACGCCGGTTCATCGCATTGCCGATCTGGGCTGTGGCTACGGTTATCTGAGTGTGGCTGCCAATGAATATTTCCCGAATGCGCAATGGCTGCTGACTGATAACAATGCGACCGCGCTGCTGGCGTGTGAGAAGAATATGGCCGCCCATGGAATGGTGGCTGAGTGTGTGCTCACCGACTGCGCCGACGGGGTGAGCGGGCCGGTGGATGTACTGCTGTGCAACCCGCCGTTTCATCAGGGCTTTGCCATTGAAGGTGGGCTGACCGAGCGTTTCCTGCAAGGTGCTGCACGGCTGCTGACGCCAACTGGGCAGGCGCTGTTTGTGGTGAACCAGTTCATTCCACTGCCGCGTTATGCCGAGGCACTATTCGGGCAGTGCAAGCTGCTCTGTGAGCAGGACGGCTTTCGTGTGTATGGCCTGAGTGCTCCGCAGGTTTAAGCCTGCGGAGCGGGGGTTTCAAGCGGCGCAGCGCCATCTGCGGGTGCTGTTCCCTCAGGGGCTGGGGGATTCAGCAGTTCGTCGGGAATCTCCTCGGCAGTGGGGATTTCGTCCAGCTCTCCGTCGCAGGCGCTGCCTGCATACAGCGCGCGTTTGACCAGTCCCTGAGCGAGCAGTGACAGCCCGCCGGTATAAATCGCGGCGCCGGTCGACAGACCGCCGGTGAACATGCCGCTGGGGTCCGCTTCCACTCTGGGACGGCTGAACGTGCCGCCGAGGCGAACCAGGCCGGCCGCTGCGCCCACATTGATACCCACCCCTTTACGGGCAATCGGCGAGACGCCCAGCCGCAACTCTTCCTTGGCAAGATCGATGTGGCCGGTGCCGATGATTTTACTGCCATCGGTTTCCAGTGCGATGCCGTCCTCACTGACGAAGCGACCATTTTTCCCTTTAAAGTGCACCGCGACGCATTCAATGTCGGTGTTTTCCCGCTTTTCACTGAAAGGGTTAAGCTTGTCGAAGGTCTCGGTCAGTACGTCGCTCCCGATCAGGTTAAGGGCGTTACCCTTGGCTTCCAGGTCGGTAATTTTGATGTCGAGCTGCCCGTCCAGTGAGCCGGCCAGTGCGGCGGGACTATTCCCCTTGCCGTCGAGTTTAATGCGGATTTTACCCTTGCCGTTGCGGATACCCGCCGCCTTTTCCAAACCGAGAGCACCGTAGTTGCTGCCATCAATTTTTAATTCGGTGCTGATTGTCGGCTGCTCTCCGTTGGCGTCGAGGCGGGCGCGGATAAAGGCTTCACCGCCGTCCACATAGAGTCGACTGTCGTCCAGTTGCAGCACGCCGTTATTCAGGGTGGGTTTGAGCTCCGCCTTGTTGATCACCAGATAGCCGGTATCGACGTCTTTCAGCGAAATGTCCAGCTCGGCATTCATCTGCTGAAGCGCATCGAGTACCAGCGGCTCCTTGCTGAGCAGCTTACCGTTCTTGGCGCTTTGGGTTTCGCTGCTTTTATCTTCGTCGGCCGTGTCTGCTGTCGCTGTGGCGTTCGGGTCCTGAAGGAAGTCCATCGAGGCATTGCTCAATGAAAGCTTGCCCTTCAGCAACGCCAGTTTATCCTCGTTGCCCGGCTGGTACGTCACGCTCAGCTCGGTGCTCTGCTCTCCCAGCTCGGCGCTGCCGGTCAGCCGATATTCGCCGTTGTCGGTTTCCACGTCGGCGTCTATTGCCAGTGCCCCGGCTTCCTGCCAGGGCAGCAGGGCCAGCGCCCAGACTTCCGCACTGCGCGGGGCTTTGGTGTCCAGTTTCAGACTGTTGCCGGGCAGGCCGTTCAGATTGACCTCGCCGTCGGCTTTCAGTGTCAGGGCCTGCTGGCGAAGATCCAGTGCCAACTTGGCGTCCGCCCCCTCCGTTTTTGTGGAGAGTGGCGTCAGCGTCAGCGTGCTGTCCAGGTCGGGAACGCGGCGATCGGTTGCTGTTTCAACAAGCTCTGCCGCTTTCAGTTTGACCTCTATGGCATCTTGAATGGCCACTTCGCTATGCAGCTCGCTGACTGTCCAGCCGCTGGCACTCAGTGCGGCGACATCCAGCGTGAGAGCCACTTGGCGATTGTCCATCCATGCCCAGTCCATGGGCGCCTCTGAATCATCGTCGCCTGACTCAGCGGCTGGCGCTTCGCTGTTTTCGTCGTCCGGCGCGGGACTGAAGGCCGACAACAGTGCATCGATATCCAGTTTGGGGCTGCTCAGCAGGGCGCTGATGGTATTGAGGTCCGGTGACAGGCGCAGTTCTCCACTGAGCTGATTTTCTCCCACCGCCAGCTTCAGGGGCTTTAACTCATAGTCGGGCAGAATCGTCAGCGTGGTGCTGAGCCGACTGGGGGGCAGGGCCGGGGCGTCGATATCTGCCAGTGTCGCCAGTTGATCGAGCTTTTCAAGCTTCAGTGCCAGATCGATGCGGCTGCCTTCCAGTGTCGGGCCGAGATCGAGGCGGCCTTCACTGCTCAGCTCGGCATCGGCGTGGCTGAGGCTGAGGCTGTAATCCAGAATGGCGGCCATCGGGTCGAAGAGAATAATGTCGCCGCGCAGGGTAAAGCGCTGCTTTCGGTAGTCCAGTTCCACGACCAGTTCGCCATTGCCCTGCTCCAGTCGTTCACCGCGAACTTCGGGCAGGGTCAGTTGATAATGCTCGCCATTGGCGCTGGTAAATTGCAGCTGCGTATCGCGCAGTAATATGTGGTCAAAGCTGAAATCGCCGGGCAGGGTAATGGGGGAGGGTGCTTCGCTTTGCTCGCTGTCCTCAGTGTCTGCCGTTTCGTCGGAGGACGCTTGCAGGGTTGCCGTCAGCCAGTTCACCTCGCCCTTGTCGTTGGTGGCTACCCGAACATTAAGGCCCTCGCTTTCGACGGCCCAGAATGGACCTTTGCGAAACGGTGAGGCCAGCAATTGCAGGGACAGGGAGTCCAGGGTGAGCAGCGTGGGCTCGGGCCAGTTGGGGTTGCTGATTTTCAGCCCGTCAATATTCAATCGCAGCGGAGAACGGTGTGAGTCAAGCGAGTCAATTTCAATGTCGAGCCCCGCGAAACGCTCGCCACCGGCGTGGATCGCACCGCGCAGCAGATTGGGTTTAATCAGAACCGTGGTGATGGCGGCCAGTATCAGCAGCAGGGTAATGCCGATACCCAGTAGAATTTTTTTCAACATGATGATCGTCTTGTGTTGCCATTGCCGGTAGTGCGAGCCAACAGTGTGTAAGCTCGCAGGGCGATGTGCAATACAATAGCCCTCCTGTGTCTTATCTTAGCTCGCGGAATTCACCATGCTTTGGCCCAGTTCTCTGCTTTCAGGTCGCCTGCTGCGACGCTACAAGCGCTTCCTCGCTGATATCGAACTGGATAACGGCGAAGTGCTGACCGTTCACTGCCCCAACACGGGGGCGATGACCGGGTGTGATTTGCCCGGCAGTCGCGTCTGGATCAGTCACAGCGATAATCCCAAGCGCAAATACGCGTACACCTGGCAGCTGGTCGAGGTGGCGGGACAGCGCATCTGTATTCACTCTGCACTGGCCAATACGGTGGTGGCGGAGGCACTGGATGAGGGTGTCATTGGCGAATTGGCGGGTTATGAGGGCTATCGCCGCGAGCAGCGTTTAAAGGAGGGCAGTCGTGTGGATTTCCTTCTTCATGGCAAGGGACTGGCGGCCTGTGCACTGGAAGTAAAGTCGGTCACGCTGCATGTCGGTGGTGGCGAGGGGCGTTTCCCCGATGCCGTGAGCCAGCGCGCCCGACGTCACGTTCTGGGTTTGCAGGCCAGGGCGGAAACCGGTGAGGCGGCGGGATTGATGTTTGCCGTCTTGCATGAGGGAATTGAGTCGGTCGCGCCGGCGGCGGAGATCGACCCCGCCTATGCCGAAGCGCTGGCATCAGCCGCCAAGGCCGGCGTGAAGGTGCTGGCGTACCGGGCGAGTATTGATCCCGTTACGGGGATGCGTCTGACGACGGCGGTGCCGGTAGCGCTTTAGCCCGCCTCGCTCAGAATTTCGTCCAGTAGCAGGGCGCCGTTTTCAACCCGGCAGCGCAGTGCTTGCAAGGCATCGCCGACACAGGGGCCGGATACGCACTCGCCGTTTTCAATCAGAAACAGCGCGCCGTGGGTGGCGCATTGAATCAGGGTTTCCTCCACGTCGAGGAACTGATCTTCCTGCCAATTCAGTTCGATACCGAGGTGCGGGCAGCGGTTGCGGTACAGGTAGACCTCGCCGTGCTGTCGCACCGCGAACAGCGCGTGTCCTTCGTATTCCAGGCTCTTGCTGCCGGGGTCGGGAATATCCTCAATCTGGCACAGTGTGGTCACAGGTCTTCATCTCCGGCGGGTTCGGGCGAGGCGATACCCAGCTCGCGCTCCCGGGCAAAGGCGTGGCGGATCGCGGGCAACATGCGATCGACGGCCTCGCGGCCCTCGGCAATCGCTTCGGCGGCGCCACCGAAATCCAGCAATCCAATATGACCGAGTCGCGGCCAAAGCATTATGTCGGCGGGTTCCCCGGCAAGACGCGAGCGGGTAATCCGATCCTGCATAATATTGATAGAGCTCATCATGACCCCGAGGGTGCCCGGCGGCTCCGGCTTTTTCTCGGTCGGCGAACGCCAGTTATTGGCGGCTTCCTTTACGCTGTTGGCAAAGCGAGAGAATGCCGCGGCGAATTGCGATTCCTCGTCACCATCGGGCAGGGGGGGCAGTTCGTCTTCGGACTCCTCTTCCTCTACCTGCTCTTCGGCTTTGCTGGTCTCGGGCGCGCGGCTGTCCCGGTCAACTTTGCGGCGTCCTACCAGATCGCTGTTCAGGTCGACGCCGATAGTGATATCCGCGCCCAGTGCGCGGCATACAGAAACGGGCACAGGATTCACCAGTCCGCCATCAACCAGCCAGGAGTCGCGGTAGCGCACCGGCGTCAAAATGCCGGGGATCGCCATCGAGGCCCGCACGGCATCCCAGATGGGGCCACGCTGTATCCAGACCTCTCGGCCCCGATACAAATCCGTGGCGACGGCGGCGAAGGGTAATGGCAAGTCTTCGATGTCGGGATTGCCGTACTCTGCCATAAAGTATTCGATAAGACGTGTCGCGTGGGCGACGCCACCGGCGGCGGTCAGGCTGACGCTCATGTAGTGAAAGACCTGGGTACTGCTCAACGATTGTATCCATTCAGAAAAATCGTTCAGATGCCGCGTGAGGTAGCAACCGGCGATCACCGAGCCAATCGATGTGCCCACAACAATGTCGGGGCGAATCCCCAGTTCTTCCAGACGCTGTATAACGCCGATGTGAGCCATACCCCGCGCTGAGCCGCTGCCCAGCGCCAAGGCAATTTTCTTACTGCTGCCTGTGTGTGATTCCACAGAATGCTCTCCCGGTTTTGCGGCGGTATCGTTGCCGGTAGTATGATGCCACGACAGTAAACGGGCACGCTAATCAATACGGGCGGGAATGAGCGACTACCAACTCAGTAAAGCGCTGCTGACCGGGCGCGATGATGCCGTTATGGTCGGGGTGTTGGACCGTCCGGTGCATCGTGCCCTGGTGGCACCGTTCCAGGCACTGCGTGACGATGCTGCCCGTGCCGGCTTTGACTTGCGCATCGTCAGCGGTTTCCGCAGTTTTGATCGCCAGTTGGCGATCTGGAATGCCAAGGCCAGCGGCCAGCGGACGCTGCTGGACAGTCGTGGTTGTGAACTTGCCTTTGAAACGCTGGACGAATCGGCGCTGGTTGATTGCATACTGCGTTGGTCGGCGCTGCCCGGCGCGTCCCGCCATCACTGGGGCAGCGACATTGACGTGATTGATGCGGCCGCTGTGCCGGATGACTACGAAGTGCAGCTCACGCCCGCTGAAGTAAAAGATGACGGTCCCTTCGCACCCATGCATGACTGGTTGGACAAGCAGTTGAGCAACGGTGCCGGATACGGCTTTTTTCGGCCGTATAACGAAGATCGTGGCGGCATCGCGCCGGAGCGCTGGCACCTGAGTTACGCGCCACTGTCTGCGCGTTGTGAGGCGGCGCTGCGTCCCGCCGTTTTGCGGCAGCAGCTCGAAGACAGTGAATTGCTATTGAAGGCGAATGTACTGGCACGGCTGGATGAGCTGTTTCGCCGGTATGTGTCGGTGCCTGCTGAAGTCTACCCCTCGGCGTACGCACCACTGCTGGTGGAAGGAGAAAGGGAGTGAGTTTGACCGTAGAACAGCTTTGGACGGCGATGTTGGCCGAGGCGGAAGCCTTTGGGCGCAGCGAGCCGGTACTGGCCAGCTTCTACCATGCCAGCATCCTCAATCACGGCAGCTTTGCCCGTGCACTGAGTTTTCAGATTGCCTCCAAGCTGGGCTGCGACTCTGTGCCCGCCATGCTGATCCGCGATGTGGCCGCCGAGGTCTATGTGGCCGATCCCGATGTGCTGGCCTCGGCGGTCGCTGACATCTGTGCACACTACGATCGCGATCCCGCCTGCGACAACTACGGCATGCCGTTTTTATACTTCAAGGGCTTTCAGGCAATACAGGGCCAGCGTATTGCCCATTGGCTCTGGAGACAGGGGCGCGAATCTCTGGCGCTGTTTCTTCAAAACCGCATTGCAACGGTGTTTGATGTCGATATCCACCCGGCTGCCCGCATTGGCGCCGGTATCATGGTGGATCACGCCACGGGTGTGGTGATTGGAGAAACCGCGGTCATCGGCAATAACGTCTCCATGCTGCACTCGGTTACGCTGGGTGGTTGCGGCAGTGGCCGCGGGCCCCGACACCCGCAGATTGACGACGGGGTGCTGATTGCTGCCGGTGCCAAAGTGCTGGGCAATATCCGCATTGGTGAGGGCGCCAAAATTGCTGCCGGCAGTGTGGTGCTCAATGCCGTGGCGCCACACACCACCGTTGCGGGCGTTCCCGCTCGGCCTGTGGGCACGACGTCCAAAGACATTCCCGCCTTGAATATGGATCAGCAGATCAACGGCGACGGCTGACCCCGCTTTTTGAACCCAGATCACGGAATTCGGCATAGCGGCTTGATTATTTCGTCAGAGCGGTTAGATTACACATGTTTTGTATTGTGACGTTGCGCAGTTGCCTGCAGCGTTGTCGACTGACCCCATAATAAGAAAAGCAAAAAAGACGAGGTGCTTGTGAGCGTTAAGCTACTGGATAACAAGGCTTTTTACGGCTACAGAGTACGCCGTACCGTTGCCGGCGAACTGTATCAGGAATATTTTTCGCTGAAAAAAGACGGCAAGCGACTGGATGGTCGTGCCATGAAAGTTGTGGAAAAGGAAGCCATTGCCCGGGATGAAGAGCTAGAAGCCCAACAGCGACGCTTTTTGGAAGAAACCAAGGAAGACCGCTGTTTCAAACCGGACGGTACGGTTCGCGGCATCAGCTATCTGCTGAAAACGGAGAAGAGTGGCAATCTCACCCCTATTTTTCAGGTGGGCGTTGCCTCTAAGCTGGAAAACAAAACCGTGTGTACCAGCTTCTCGCTCAATGCGCATGGCAGTGAAGAGGCCTGGCAGAAGGCGGTTGAAGCCTACGCGAGACACAAATCCATTCACAAAAACTCCAAACTGTATCAGCGCCTGCTAAAGGCCAAGCCCAACGTCGCCAGCTAGACCTCAGGCCGCCAGCAGGCGGTCCAGGCTGCGCTGGCGAAGCGGTTTGACGGCGGCCACCGCCAGCAGCAGCAAAGAGCCAATCGCTATCCATTGCGGCAACATGGCGCTGTGGCTGCCGTGGGCAACCGCAATTTCCCAGCCGAACTGTGCGATCAGGGCGTCCAGAATCAATCCCGCGGCAATGCTGAGCGTCGATACCGTACCGAGGTAGGCGATCAGCGCTCGCTGTCCCAACTCCTTGTAGACCATGCCTACGGCTGCAATATTGCTGGCGGGGCCCGCCAGCATGAAGACCAGTACCGCACCCGGAGAGACCCCTGCAAGCAGCAGGCCCGCCGCGATCGGCGTTGAGGCGCTGGCGCAGATGTACATGGGAATGCCGATCAGCACCATCACAATCATTGCCAGCGGACCGCGTCCCCATTCGGCCAGCCAGGCCTCGGGCACGAAGGTCTGAACGGCCGCGGCAAAGAACATCCCGACCAGCAGCCAGGGCAGCATATCTTCCAGCAGACGTCCGAAGGTAAAGCTCAGTCCCTGCTTCCAACTGGTTTTGGATGCGGCTTCGGCTTTCTTGCTGCTGCAACAGCAGGATTGCTCCTCTTGCTGTTTGACCGGGGCACTGTGGTCGGCCCAGCCGGTAAGCAGACCTGCGGCTATTGCGTTAATCACGGCAACGACAGGGCGAGCGATGGTCAGCACAGGACCGAGCAGCCCATAACTCAGGGAAATCGAGTCGACGCCGGTTTCCGGTGTGGAGATCAGGAACGACGTGGTGGCCCCCTTGGAGGCGCCAGCCCGTCGCAGCCCCAATGCCACCGGCAGAACGCCACAGCTGCACAGTGGCATGGGGGCGCCCAGCAATGCGGCCTTGACCACCGGGCCGACGCCGGGTCCGCCGAGCTGTTTCTCGAGCATCGCCGTGGGCAGCCAGGCTTTCATCAAACCGGCGAGAATCAGACCGAAGACCAGCAGGGGCGCGGCGTCCAGGCTGAGCAGGTAGAGGTTTTCCAGAAATGCCATCATCGGGCGCGCTCCATTGCGGGCTCTTCAGGTTCTAGGGCGTGAAGAATGCTGCAGTGGTCGGCGGGGACATCGCCGCCACAGCAGGCGTGAACGACTTTGCTCAGTGCGTCGCGCATGGCTTGCAGTTCGGCAAGTTTGCGATCGACCTGAGCCAGCTTGCTCTCGGCAATGCTACGCACGTCGCCGCAGGAGTTGGCGGTGGGATCAACGCGAATTGCCAGCAATTCGCGAATATCCTCCAGGCTGAAGCCCATGGTTTTGGCGCGGAGAATAAAGGCCAGTTGGCGCTCAGATTGATGGTTGTAAAAACGGTAGCCGTTGCCGCTGCGCCCGGTGGCCTGAAGCAGGCCCTCGCGCTCGTAGTAGCGCAGTGTTTCCACGCTGCAGCCCAGGCGGTTAGCGAGTTCGCCGATACGAAGTTGACTCATGGTGCGCTCCTGAAAGTGGGGAACATGGGCCAAGCATAAACCTTGTAGATTACTATAGGGTCAAGGGTTGTCCGGTGGAAAGAGGCAAATTGTCGCGGCCCAAAAAAAAGCCCGGCAGACCTCGCGGTGTGCCGGGCTTTTGCGTGGTGTGTCGCTTAGCCTTTATAGGCTGCAGCGGCTTTTTCCACTTCGGCCATGGCTTCGGCGCTGCCTGCCCAGCCGTCAACTTTCACCCACTTGCCTTTTTCGAGGTCTTTATAGTTCTCGAAGAAGTGCTCGATTTGCTGGATCAGCAGCTCGGGCAGATCAGAAGGCTCTTTGACGTCTTTGTACAGTACGCTCAGCTTGTCGTGGGGAACGGCCAGCAGTTTGGCGTCCTGGCCAGCTTCGTCGCTCATGTTCAGGATGCCGATAGGACGGGCGCGAATCACAGAGCCGGGAACCACGGGGTAAGGGGTAACAACCAGTACATCCAGTGGGTCGCCATCTTCAGACAGGGTGTTGGGGATGTAGCCGTAGTTGGCGGGGTAGAACATCGGGGTTGCCATGAAGCGGTCAACCATCAGTGCGTCGTAATCCTTGTCGATTTCGTACTTGATGGGGCTGCTGTTAGCGGGGATTTCGATGGCAACAAAGATGTCGTGTGGCAGCTCTTTGCCTGCCGGAATAGAGTTGTAGCTCATGGTGGTCGTCCGTTTCTTGTGAGATTGCGGGGTTGAAAAATTCGCGAGGATTATAAACTGCTGCGAGGGTGATTACCAAAATTGGCGCACGCTGTGGGCCGTAGAGCTTGTTCGGGTCCGGTGATACCATGCCCACCACGATTATCGGCCGAAGCAGACGCAATGCACATTCATATTTTGGGAATCTGCGGCACCTTTATGGGTGGCCTCGCTATTCTGGCGCGGGAGCTGGGGCACCGCGTGACCGGGTCCGATGCCAATGTCTACCCGCCCATGAGCACACAGCTCGAAGCGCAGGGTATTACCTTGATGGAGGGCTATGATCCCAGTCATCTCGATCCGGCGCCGGATCTGGTGGTGGTGGGTAACGCCATGTCGCGAGGTAACCCGGCGGTGGAGTACGTGCTCGAGCGCGGCCTGCGCTATACCTCCGGCCCTCAGTGGCTGAGTGAGCAACTGCTGCAAGACCGCTGGGTACTGGCCTGTTCCGGCACCCACGGCAAAACTACCACCAGCAGCATGCTGGCCTGGGTGCTGGAAGATTGCGGCTACCAGCCGGGTTTTCTGATTGGCGGCGTGCCCGCCGATTTTGGTCAGTCTGCCCGTCTGGGTCAGTCCGATTTTTTTGTCATTGAAGCCGACGAGTACGACAGCGCCTTCTTCGATAAACGTTCCAAGTTTGTTCACTACCGCCCGCGTACCCTGATTATCAATAACCTCGAATTTGACCACGCCGATATTTTTGATGATCTGCACGCGATTCAGCGCCAGTTTCACCACGTGGTGCGCACGGTGCCGGGCACCGGGCGAATCATCGCTCCGGATAAGGTCGCGTCTATCGACGAAACGCTGGCGATGGGCTGCTGGAGCGAAGTCGAGCGTTTTGCCTGCGATGATGACTGGCAGAGCCGCGATGCCAGTGCCGACTTCTCGCGCTTTACGGTCTGCTTTAAAGGGCAGCCATTGGGTGAAGTCTGCTGGTCTCATACCGGCGCACACAATGTCGCCAATGCGCTGGCGACGATTGCCGCTGCACGTCATGTCGGCGTGCCACCCGAAAGTGCCATTGCCGCATTAAACCGTTTTCAGGGTGTTAAGCGGCGTATGGAGCTGCTCGGCTGTATCGACGGTATTTCGGTGTATGACGATTTTGCCCACCACCCGACGGCTATCGAAACCACCTTGCAGGGGCTGCGTGGGCGGGTGCAGGATGGCGGTCGGATTTTTGCGTTGATTGAACCGCGCTCGAATACCATGCGTATGGGTATTTATCGCGACCGGCTGGCGGCCTCGACTGCGGCGGCGGACGAGGTGCTTTGGTATCAGCCGCCCGGTTTGGATTGGTCGCTGGATGCGGTTATCGCGGGCAGTCAGGTGCCCGCTCGCTTGAGTACGGATCTCGATGACTGTGTCGCGAGCCTGACGGCGGCGCTCAAGCCGGGCGATCATCTGGTGATAATGAGTAACGGCGGTTTTGGCGGCGTTCATCAGCGCCTGCTGGAATCGCTCCGCAACAGGAAAACGGCATGAAGGCTGTCACGCTCGCCATCACCGGCGCCTCGGGCGCACAGTACGGTCTGCGCCTGTTGGAGTGTCTGCTGGCGGCGGGCTGCCCGGTGCATTTCATGATTTCCAAGGCCGCGCTGCTGGTGGTGGCCACCGAGACTGACCACACGCTGCCCGCAAAGCCACAGGCCCTGCATGCGTATCTTGTCGAGCGTTTTGCCTGCCCGCCTGAGCAGTTGCAGGTTCACGGTCCGGAAGACTGGATGGCGGCTGTAGCCTCGGGCAGTGGTGCGCCGACGCGGATGGTGGTCTGCCCGGCCAGCACCGGCACGCTCTCGGCTATTGCCTGCGGTGCCAGCAATAATTTGATTGAACGCGCCGCAGATGTCGCGCTCAAAGAGCGGCGGCAGCTGATTCTGGTCACGCGGGAAATGCCCTTGTCCAGCATTCATCTGCAACATATGCTCAGCCTCAGCCAGATGGGGGCGACGATCATGCCCGCGTCTCCCGGCTTTTACCGCCGTCCGCAGTCGGTGGACGACATCGTGGATTTTGTGGTGGCGCGAATTCTCGACCACCTCGATATTGAACAGAGCCTGGTACCCCGTTGGGGGGAATAAACCGACTCGCCATGGGCGCTGCCAAGCCCGCTTACAGAGAATAAGGAACGACAATGACAGCGCGCCTCGCCGGCCTTTACCAAACGCTTATTCTGCGCAATGCCCTGTGGGTGTTGATTCTGCTGTTTGGCCTGATTGCGTTTCTGGGCAGTTATGTTCCCCAGATGAAGCTGGACGCGTCCTCCGAAGCACTGGTGTTGGAGGGTGATACCTCGCTGGATTTCTTTCGGGAGATAGGCAAGCGCTATCAGACCGAAGAATTCCTGCTGGTGACCTATCAGCCCGAGGCGGATTTGTACGCGCCGGAAACGCTGGATACGTTGGCAAAGTTGCGCGATGAGCTGGCAGAGTTGCCGGGCGTGTCGAGCATCAACTCGATTCTCGATGTGCCGCTGTTGCAGAGCCCGCCGGTCAGTATCAGCGATGTGACCTCCGGCAATATCCCGATGCTCAGCAAGGGCACTGCCGATGTGGAAATGGCGAGGGAAGAGTTTGCCAATAGCCCGATCTACCGTTCCCTGTTGACCAGCCCGGACGGCAGTACCACCGCCCTGCAGGTCAATCTGCAGCGTGACGAGCGCTACTTTGAACTGGTAAACGAACGCGATGCCCTGCGTCAGCAGGCCAAGCTTGAAACGCTGAGCCCGGAGCAGCAGGCAGAGCTGGAGCGGGTCGAAAATATCTTCGACGACTATGTCACCGAGGTGCACGAGCGTCAGGAGGTGCTGGTCGCCAAGGCGCGCGACGTGCTGGATGGCTATCGCGACGGTGCCCGCCTGTTCCTCGGTGGTGTGCCGATGATCTCTGTCGACATGATCGACTTTGTGAAGAGCGATCTGAAGGTGTTCGGCAGTGGCATTCTCGCCTTCATTATTTTCCTGCTGCTGGTGATTTTCCGCAGTCCGCGCTGGGTACTCATTCCTCTGCTCAACTGTGTGGCCACCGTGGTCTTTATGATGGGGCTGCTGGCCTTCCTCGATTGGCGACTGACGGTGATCTCCGCCAACTTTGTCGCACTGCTGCTCATCATCACGCTGGCGATCACCATTCACCTGGTGGTGCGCTACCGCGAAATTGCCGCGCTGTCGCCCAGTAGCAGCCAGATGGAGCGGGTCAGCGAAACCGTGCGCGTGATGGCCAAGCCTTGTTTTTACACCGCGCTGACAACGCTGGTGGCATTCGCCTCGCTGGTGATCAGCGGTATTCGTCCGGTGATCGATTTTGGCTGGATGATGACGATGGGGGTGACCTCAGCGCTGCTGCTCAGCTTCCTGATCCTGCCCTGTATTCTCATGCTGCTGCCGACCCGCGATGAAAAAGGCGGCGACAGTGGCGACGCATCGTTGACGCTGTATTTTGCCCGTGCCACTGAACGTTTCGGCGGTACCATTATCACTGTGTCGCTGGTGATGCTGGTGGCGAGTGCCTGGGGCATCAGCCAGTTGAAAGTGGAAAACCGGTTTATCGACTACTTCCACGAAGACACCGAAATCTATCAGGGCATGGAGACCATCGACGCCGAACTGGGCGGCACCATTGGTCTGGATGTGATTCTGGATCGCCCTGATGTGGCATCGGCGCCGTCCGACGGCGGTGAATTCGACGACGCCTTCTCCGAAGACTTCAGCAATGCCGACGATTTTGCCCCGCCGCAAGATGATTTCGCCGACGATTTTGGCGAGGACTTCGGGGATGACTTTGGCGGTGGCGCTGCCAGCTCTCCGCAGAGCGAGTGGTTTACTGTGGCCGGTATGCGCCGGATCAAGGAGGTGCACGATTACCTCGATAGCCTGCCCGAAACCGGCAAAGTGCTGTCGCTGGCGACCTTCTATGAACTGATGCAGCTTGTCATGGGTAATGTCGATGACCTGCAACTGGCACTGGCGCAGCGTTCGCTGCCCGAGTCGATCACCAATATTCTGGTCGATCCCTATCTGTCGGTAGAAGCCGACCAGGCGCGGATCAGTCTGCGCGTGAAAGAAACCAGCCACAGCCTGCACCGCGACCAGTTGCTGAAAGACGTTCGTCAACACCTGATTGACGAACTGGGTTTTGAGGAAGATCAGGTGCGCCTGACCGGCCTGCTGGTGCTGTACAACAATATGCTGCAAAGCCTGTTTACCTCGCAGATATTGACGCTGGCGGCGGTATTTGTCGCGATTCTCGCCATGTTCGTGGTGCTGTTCCGCAGCTTCAGTCTGGCCATGATTGCGCTGACGCCCAATCTGCTGGCCGCCGGTGCAGTGCTCGGCGGCATGGGGCTGGTGGGTATTCCTCTGGATATGATGACCATTACCATCGCGGCGATCACTGTCGGCATCGGTGTGGACGATACCATCCACTACGTGCATCGCTTCCGTTCGGAATTCCCTAAAGACCGTAACTATCTCGCCACCATGTACCGCTGTCACGGCAGTATCGGCAAGGCCATGTACTACACCTCGGTCATCATCGTGTTCGGCTTCAGTATTCTGGCGTTGTCCAACTTCACGCCGAGTATCTACTTTGGCCTGCTCACCGGCTTGGCGATGGTGGCGGCGCTGATGGGCGCCATGCTGTTGCTGCCCAAGCTGATTCTGCTGGTGAAACCGCTGGGGGCGGAAGACGCCAATGGCCGCTGATCGCCAACAAGACTATCCGCTCTTCCCCTTGCGCTCGGTGCTGTTTCCGGGCGGGCGCATGGCGCTGCGGATTTTCGAACAGCGCTATCTCGATTTGGTGCGTAGCACCCTGCGGGAGCAAGCCAGCTTTGGGGTGATTCACCTTCACCAGGGCAGTGAAGTCAACGGCGACGACCAGCGCCCGCAACTGGCCGTGGTCGGCTGCGAGGCCCACATTGTCGACTGGGATCAGACTGATGATGGATTACTGGGGCTGGTGGTGGAAGGCGGTCGCCGTTTCCGTCTGCACAGCAGTGCGCAGGATGCCAGCGGTCTCCACCGCGGGACCGTGGAGTGGCTCGACGAAGTCGAGGATATTCCTTTGCCCGAAGAGGCCGATGAGTTGGCGGCGTTGCTGTCGCAGTTGCTCGATCACCCCCACGTGCAACGCATGGGGATGAGTGGCGAGGTCAGCGGCACAGGCGACCTCGTCAATCGGCTCGCACAACTGCTGCCACTTGAACCTGCCGATGTGTACCCCTTGCTGGAAGTGGATGATCCGCTGCAGCGCCTCGATGTTTTGCACGAACTGCTGGAGCGCGTCTCCGGCTAGGTCGGGCCCGTCCGCGCACTGCGCGCCCCTGGCGCGTAGTGAGTCCCCGCCCATTCCGGTATACTGTCTGCCTTTTTCTCAATACCCGCCACGCGCACTGTTTCAAGGGGATTTGCGTCGATGGACATCAAACAATATATGCAACAGCTCGGGCAGCAGGCCCGCGCCGCTGCGCGTGTTCTGGCTGCTGCAGACAGCGGCGCCAAAAACCGGGCTCTGGCGGCGATCGCCGAGGCTGTGGACGCTTCGCGCCAGGCCATTGCCGAGGCCAATCAGAAAGATCTGCAAGCCGGTGAAGCCGCGGGTCTGGATGCCGCGATGCTGGATCGTCTGGCGCTGACCCCGGCGCGTATCGACGGAATTATTGAAGGGCTGAAGCAAGTTGCGGCGCTGCCGGACCCGGTGGGTGAAATCAGCAATATGAGTTACCGCCCCAGTGGCATACAGGTCGGTAAAATGCGCGTGCCCCTCGGCGTGGTGGGCATTATTTATGAGTCCCGTCCCAATGTGACGGCCGAGGCGGCCAGTCTCTGCCTGAAATCGGGCAATGCTGCCATTCTGCGTGGCGGCTCCGAGGCCATTCACTCCAATCAGGCGCTGGCCGCCTGTATTGCGACCGGCCTCAGTCAGGCCGGCTTGCCTGAGTCGGCGGTACAGGTGGTGGAAACCACCGATCGCGCGGCGGTGGGTGAGCTGATCACCATGCCCGAGTATGTCGACGTGATTGTTCCGCGCGGTGGCAAGGGACTGATTGAACGCATATCCCGCGATGCCAAGGTGACGGTGATCAAACACCTGGACGGCATTTGCCACGTGTATATCGATGATGAAGCCGATGCCGACAAAGCCCGGGCCATTGTGCTGAATGCCAAGGCTCAACGCTTTGGCACCTGCAATACGCTGGAAACCCTGCTGGTTGCCGAGAGTCGCGCTGAAGAAGTGCTGCCGCCCATTGCGGAAGATCTGCAGGCGGCGGGCGTGGAACTGCGCGGTTGCCCCCGCACTCGTCAGGTGCTGATGGGTGCCGTGGAAGCCAGTGACGAGGACTGGGCGACGGAATACCTGGCGCCGATCCTGTCGGTCAAAGTTGTCGCCGGTATCGACGAAGCCATGGATCATATCGACCGCTACAGCTCCGGCCACACCGAGTCGATTGTTACTGAGAACTACACGCTGGCGCGTCGCTTCCTGCGTGAGGTGGATTCCAGCTCAGTGATGGTCAATGCCTCCACCCGCTTTGCCGACGGCTTCGAGTATGGCCTCGGTGCGGAGATCGGCATTTCCACTGACAAGATTCACGCGCGCGGTCCGGTGGGGCTGGAAGGCCTGACCTCCCAGAAGTGGATCGTGTTCGGCGACGGACACGTGCGCAGCTAAGCGCCGCTCATGACGACTCCACATCGCCACATTGTGGTGTTTGGCGGCACCTTTGACCCCATTCACCACGGCCACCTGCGTTCGGCGATCGAACTGAAGGAACTGCTGGGCGCAGACGAGCTGCGCCTGATGCCCAGTCACCGTCCTCCGCTGCGCGGCGAGCCGGGGGCGAGCAGCCAACAGCGCCTGACCATGGTGCAGGCGGCGGTAGAGGGTGAGCCCGGTTTTCGGGTGGATGATCGCGAATTGGGGCGGGATGCGGCCTCCTACACCGTAGAAAGTTTGCGCGACTTGCGCGCCGAGCTGGGTGAGGCGGTGACCCTGACCATGGTCGTGGGCAGCGATGCCTACGCTAGGCTGCAACATTGGCAGCAGTGGTCATCCCTGCTTGATTACGCCCATCTGCTGGTGCTGGAACGCGCCGATTACCCGCTCGAGGCGGCGCCGGAAGTGGCGATGGCGATGAATGCGCGCCGGGTGTCGCATGTGGCTGATCTGGCAAGTGAGCCCGCCGGCAAGTTTGCCAGTGTTCGCCTGCGCCAGCTGCCGATTTCTGCCACCGATATTCGCGAGCGTGTCGCCAGCGGCCGTTCGATTCGCTATTTGCTGCCCGATGTTGTGGCAGCACACATTGCCCGGTGGGGCCTTTATCAAACCAAGTAAGCAAACCAGTAAAACAGGAAGCCTAAATTAATGGCCGTTGAGGAATTGAAAAAGCGGGTCATCGACGCTCTTGAAGATGTGAAAGGGCGCGATATCACCACCCTGGATGTGCGAGGCATCAGTGGTGTGACCGACTACATGGTGGTGTGCAGCGGCACCTCGTCCCGCCATGTTAAATCTCTGGCCGACAATGTCTGGGTCGAGGCCAAAAAGGCCGGCTATACGCCGCTGGGTATGGAAGGTCAGCAGAGCGCCGACTGGATTCTGGTGGACTTCGGTGATCTGGTGGTTCACGTCATGTTGCCCGAAGCCCGTCAGTTCTACGATCTGGAGCGCCTCTGGCAAGTTCCGGCTGGCGGCGGTGATGAGAGTTAGCCTGATTTGTATCGGCAGTAAAATGCCCGACTGGGTCGAGGCCGGTGTTGCCGAGTACCGCAAACGCCTGCCCGCCGACGTGCAGTTGGACATCCGCGAATTGCCGCTGGGCAAGCGCGGCAAGAACACCGATATTCGCCGTGCGATTACCCAGGAAGGCGAGGCCATGCTGGCCGCCGTGGGCAAGGGTGATCGCATTATTGCGCTGGATGTGAAAGGGCGTTCGATCAGCACCGAGTCGCTGTCGAGTTCACTGGATCAATGGCGTATGGACGGCGACAACGTGAGTATTCTGGTGGGCGGTCCCGACGGCCTCGCCAGCGAATGCCTGTCGGCGGCCGCAGAAAAATGGTCGCTGTCGGCAATGACCTTGCCACACCCACTGGTTAGAGTTATGTTCGCCGAGCAGTTGTATCGCGCTTGGACGATACTCGCCAATCACCCCTACCACCGCTGATAATGGCCAGACGACACCGACGGCAGTTGCTTAAAAACACCTACCGCGAGCGCAGCATTTACAAGCGCCGCATGCTGGTGTGCGCAGTGATGCTGGTGATGATGACCGGGGTGCTGGTCTACCGCTATACCCTGCTGCAGATCATCGACTACGACGTGTACAAAACCCAGTCGGATCGCAACCGCATTCAGCTGATGCCCATCGCCCCCAAGCGCGGTCTTATCTTTGATCGCAACGGCATTCTGCTGGCCGAGAATATTCCCAGCTATACGCTCACCGTTGTTCGCGAGCGGGTGAAATCGCTGGATGACACGCTGGCGATTATCGCCGAGCTGATCGAACTCGATGACGATGACATTCAGCAGTTTGAAAAGCGGTTGAGCCGTCGTCGCCCCTATGAGGAAGTGCCGCTTAAATTCCGCCTCACCGAAGAAGAAATCGCGGTGGTCGCGGTCAACCGCCACCGAATTCCCGGCGTTGAAGTGAATGCCCAGTTGGTGCGCCACTATCCGCACGGTGAACTCTTTGCCCACGTGTTGGGTTATGTCGGGCGTATCAGCGAGCGCGAGGTCGACGAGATCGACCCGGTCAACTACAGCGGCACTCACCACATCGGCAAAATCGGTCTGGAAAAATACTACGAAGATCTGCTGCACGGCACCGTCGGCTATCAAAACGTGGAGAGCAACGCCCACGGCCGAATTTTGCGCGTGCTGGAGCGCCATGACCCGCTGCCCGGCGGTGATATTCGCTTACACCTCGATGCCCGTGTACAGCGCATTGCCATGAAAGCCATGGCGGGGCGACGCGGCGCGGTCGTGGCGATCGATCCCGCTACCGGCGGGGTCATCGCGATGGTCAGTTCGCCCAGTTACGACGCCAACCTCTTTGTTAACGGCATCAGCAGCAAAAACTACCGCGCCCTGCAGGAAGACCCCGACCTGCCGCTGTACAACCGCTCTTTGCAGGGCCAGTACCCCCCGGCATCAACCATCAAGCCGGTCTGGGCGCTGGCCGGTTTGTATTACGGTGTGGTGACCCCGTCGACCCGCTTTGCGGATCCCGGCTGGTTCAGTCTGCCTAATGACACCCGCCGCTATCGCGACTGGAAGCGCGGCGGCCACGGCGCCTATGTCGACATGAACGAGGCGATTGCAGAAAGCTGCGATGTTTACTTCTACGAACTGGCCTACAAACTCGGCATTGACCGTCTTTATGACTTTGGCACGCGCTTCGGTCTGGGCAATGTGACCGGCATCGACAATACCAACGAGCGTGCCGGGCTGCTGCCATCGCGAGCGTGGAAAGAGGCGACCCGTGGCAGCCACTGGTATCCCGGCGAGACCATCAACGTGGGCATCGGTCAGGGCTTTATGCTGGCCACGCCGCTGCAGATTGCGGTGGCGACCTCGGTGATTGCCTCTCGTGGAGAGCTGCGTGCGCCGCGCCTGCTGGCGTCTGTGGCGGGAGAGCCGGTTGAAGCGCCGCTGCTGGGCAAAATGGAAGATGTGCCCGAGAGCGCCTGGAATGCTGTCGTACGCGGCATGGAGGAAGTGATCTACGGCGTGCGCGGCACGGGCCGGTCATTGCGCCGTGGCCTCGACTACCGCCTGGCGGGCAAAACCGGTACCGCGCAGGTGGTGAGTATCGCCGAGGGTGAAAAGTACGACTCCGAGGCACTGGAGAAGCGCAAGCGCGACCACGCCCTGTTTGTGGCCTTCGCACCGGTGGAAGACCCCCGGATCGCGGTGGCGGTTATAGTTGAGAACGGCGAGAGCGGTGGCGGGGTGGCTGGCCCGGTCGCGCGGGCGGTCATTGATGCCTACCTGAGTGGTGCCGATCAAGTGGCGCCGGTTCCCGAGGTAAAGAGCGATGAATAATTCCGATTTCCTGCGCCAGTTACCCGGTGGCGCCGGGCCTATGCACAGCCAGCGCAGCCTGTCTCAGCGCCTGCGTATCGATCCGATTTTGCTGGTATTGCTGTTGATCCTGAGCGGTGTGGGACTGGCGGTGCTGTACAGCGCCAGCGATGAGAACAGCGCCGTGGTGCTGCGTCAGGGACGCTTCCTGTCCGTCGCCTTTGTGGTGATGTTGCTGGTCGCGCAGCTTCACGCCGAGCAGCTTCAGCGCTGGGCGCCCTTTGCCTTTGCGGGGGTGGTCATTCTGCTGCTGGCGGTGGATTTTGTCGGGGTGGGGGCCAAAGGTGCGCAGCGCTGGCTGTCGCTGGGTGGCTTCCGCTTTCAGCCCTCGGAGCTGGCCAAGTTGATCATGCCAATGACGGTGGCGTGGCATTTGTCCTCTCATCCGCTGCCGCCGGGCTGGCGACACACGGCGGTGAGTCTGATTCTGATCCTTGTCCCCACGGTTCTGGTGGCGACGCAGCCGGACCTGGGGACCTCGATTCTTATTGCCACCTCCGGGGTGTTCGTGCTGTTTCTCGGCGGTATTAGCTGGGCGTTTGTGGCCTCGTGTATGGCGCTGCTGGCGGCGGCGGCGTGGCCGATGTGGCACTTTGTGCTGCACGATTACCAGCGCCAGCGGATTCTCACCCTGCTGAATCCCGAAAGTGACAAGCTGGGGGCGGGGTGGAACATCATTCAGTCCAAAACGGCCATCGGTTCCGGGGGCTTTGAAGGCAAGGGTTGGCTGTTGGGCACCCAGTCGCATCTCGATTTTCTGCCGGAAAGCCACACCGACTTCATCATTGCGGTACTGGCGGAAGAACACGGCCTGCGCGGGGTCTTGCTGCTGTTGCTGCTCTACGGCCTGATCATCGGGCGCGGTGTGTGGATTGCCACTCAGGCAAAACATTGCTTCGGACGCTTGTTGGGCGGGAGTATTATCCTCACTTTCTTTGTCTACGTATTCGTTAACATGGGTATGGTCTCCGGGCTGCTGCCGGTGGTGGGGGTTCCACTGCCGCTGGTCAGTCAGGGGGGCACCTCCCTTGTGACATTGTTGGTGGGTTTTGGCATATTGATGGGAATCTGTGCCGACGAGCGGCTGGTGCACCAATAACCAGTCTTGCGCCCGCGCAAGGGGTCTGACTTAGCGCAGATCGAACAGTCCGAAATAAAGAGAGATAACGACGGTGAAATTTCTAAATCTGATGTCTGCGGTGCGTCTGCGCCACGCCTTCGCCGCCACACTGCTGGCGCTGCCTGCACTGGCCAGTGCCGATTACCGCCAGCATGCGCTGGCCGATGAGTTTGTGAACAAAATGGTCGAGGAACACAGCTTCGACCGCGACTGGGTGGAAGGCATTCTCGCCGAGGCCGAGAAGAAGCAATCCATTATTGATGCGATGGAGCGTCCCGCAGAGTCGGTGATGACCTGGGGACGCTACCGCAAAATTTTCATCCAGGACTCCCGCATCGATCAGGGCGTGGCATTCTGGAAAGAACACGCGGATACCCTGGCCCGTGCCGAAAAGGAATTTGGTGTTCCCGCTGAAATGATTGTGGGCATCATCGGTGTCGAGACCCGCTATGGCCGCAACAAAGGCAGCTACCGTGTAGTCGATGCGCTGGCGACATTGGGCTTTGATTTTCCACGCCGCAGCAAGTTTTTTCTCGGCCAGCTCGAGCAGTATCTGCTGATGGTGCGCGAGCAGGATTTTGATCCGCTCAGCTTCAAGGGCAGCTACGCCGGTGCCATGGGCTACGGCCAGTTTATTCCCAGCAGCTATCGCGCTTACGCGGTGGACTTTGACGATGACGGTCAGGCCGACATTGTTACCAATGTGGTCGATGCCATCGGCAGTGTTGCCAACTACTTCGCCCGTCACGGCTGGCGCAATGGCGAGCCGGTGGTTGCCGGTGCCGTGTTGTCAGAGAGCGTCGATGACAGCCTGTTCAATGCCGGCCTGAAGCCGGTAAAAACCATTGCAGACTTGAAGAAAGCCGGTATTGGCAGCGATCGTAAACTGGCCGCCGATGCCAAGGCGACCGCCATGAAACTGGACGGTGACGACGGCGACGAATACTGGGTGGGCCTGCATAATTTCTATGTGATTACCCGCTACAACCACAGTGCCATGTATGCCATGGCGGCGCACCAGCTCAGTCAGATGGTGGCGGCGAAATACCACAGTGAGGTTGCCTCCAACTGATGCGTACACTGCTGATTGTTGCTCTAGCGCTGCTGGCCGCCTGTAGCCAGCAGCCCACTCGCGTAAGCGACTCGGGGCCGGTTTGGGTCCCCACAGAAAAAGACGGCGCCCCCGCCGATATTCTCGACCCCAACAGCATTGCCGATGCGGTTCCTCAGCCCGAGGTGATTCGTCTGGCAGGCAACTCCAACCCCTACACGGTGTTGGGTAAAACCTATCGACTGGTCGACGATCACCGTGGCTTTACCCAGCGCGGCGTAGCGTCGTGGTATGGCACCAAGTTTCACGGTCAGCGCACGGCCAATGGCGAGGTGTACAGCCTCTACGACATGACGGCGGCCCATCGCAGTCTGCCGATTCCGGTCTACGTTCGGGTGAAGAATCTCGATAACGGGCGCGAGGCCGTGGTCAGAGTCAATGATCGCGGCCCCTTCCACGAAGGGCGGATCATTGATCTGTCCTACGCGGCGGCGGTGAAACTGGGCTTTGCCGAGAAGGGCACGGCGCCGGTGGAAATTGAAGTCATTGACACGGATAATATCGGCAGCAAAGACGGCGCCCCCGACGCCCAGTATTACCTTCAGGTGGCGGCGTTTTCGCAACTGACGTCGGCCCAGCAGTTAGAGGCCTCGCTCAGCAGCGGCTTGCCGTATCCGGTTATGGTGGCCAGTCAGCAGTCGGCCGAACGCGCGATTCACCGGGTGCGCATCGGACCGCTGCCCGATTACCCCTCGGTACAGGCGGCCAAGCAGGCGTTGCGCAGCCGCTGGACCGGAGAACCCAGCCTGATCGTGGATGAGCGCCGTTAACTCCGAAGCAGCACGAACTGCCACAGCAACCTCAATAGGAAGAAAGGTCCCGTTTTGAAACGCTTAGTGTTTGCCCTCGTCGCCGTACTCACCTCGGTGAGCGCCCTGGCCCAACCCAATCTGGTTCCGGCGCCGCCCGCCGTGGCCGCCTCTGCTTACCTGCTGATGGATGCCGACAGTGGCGAAGTGCTGATTGAGCACAATGCCGATGAGCGCCTTCCCCCGGCCAGTCTGACCAAGCTGATGACCAGCTACGTGCTGAGCTACGAGCTGGAACGCGGTCAGGTCAGCAATCAGGACATGGTCACAATCAGCAAAAACGCCTGGGCTCAGAACCCGATTTTTGCCGGTTCCTCACTGATGTGGATCGAAGTCGGCAAGCAGGTAAGCCTGGGCGACCTGCACAAAGGCGTGGTGATCAGCTCCGGTAACGACTCCAGTGTTGCCGTGGCGGAATACCTGGCGGGCAGTGAAGAGGCCTTTGCCGATATTATGAACCGCCATGCCGACATGCTCGGTCTGGAAAATACCCATTACATGAACTCCCACGGCCTGCCGCATCCCGAGCATTTTACCTCGGCCCGCGATCTGGCCATTCTCGCTCGGGCGATTATCGGCTTTGACAAGGAGTATGCGCTCTACAGCGACAAGGAGTTCACCTTCAACGGGATTCGCCAGAACAACCGCAATGGCCTGTTGTGGACCGACCCCACCGTCGATGGTCTGAAAACCGGCCACACCAGCGAAGCCGGCTACTGTCTGGTGTCTTCCGCCAAGCGTGAAGGTATGCGCCTGATCTCTGTGGTCATGGGAACCAAGAGCGAACGCAGCCGCGAGCGCGAAACGCAAAAACTCCTGTCCTACGGCTTCCGTTACTTTGAAACCCATCACCTGTATTCAGCCGGTACGGAGCTGACCAATGCCAAAGTGTGGAAAGGCGAGGAGGCCAATGTGTCGCTGGGACTGCGCGACGACGTCTACCTGACCATCCCGCGCGGCAAAGTCGACGCTCTCAACGCCCAGTTGATTGTCGATGATGTGCTGACCGCGCCGATCACCGCCGACAGTGAATACGGCGAACTGGTCGTGAGCCTTGATGGCGAAGAAAAGGTTCGCGCCCCGCTCGTGGCCTTGAAAAACGTCGAGGAAGGCAGCATTTTCAAACGCCTGTGGGACAGCATTGTGCTGTTCTTCCTCAATCTGGTGTCCTGAGAGGCCGCGTGAGTCAGCAAGAACCCCCGAAAATTGAATTTCCCTGCGATTACCCCATCAAGGTTATCGCCGACAACCATGACGAGGCCCGTGGCCTGGTCATGGACGTCATGCAGCGCCACGCCGCGCCGCTGGCAGAGAACTGCGTCAGTGAGCGCCTGAGCCGTGAAGGCCGCTTCATGTCGATGACCATCACCATTACCGCCACCGGAGTGGAGCAACTGGAGAGTATCCACGTTGATCTGAAAGCGACCGGCGTCGTGAAAATGGTGCTGTGATGGAGCTGTATCAGCGACGTTTGGGTCGTCAGGCCTACGAGCCGGTGTGGCGTGCCATGCAGGCCTACACTGACCAGCGCGACGAGCACAGCCGCGATGAAATCTGGTTTCTGGAGCACGATGCTGTGTTCACCCAGGGGCAGGCGGGCAAGGCCGAGCACATTCTTATGCCGGGCGATATTCCCGTGGTGCAGGTCGATCGCGGTGGGCAGGTTACCTATCACGGTCCCGGTCAGCTTGTGGGTTATGTGCTGATCGACCTGAAAAGACGCGGTATCGGCGTTCGGGATTTGGTTACCGCCATTGAAGAGAGTATCGTAGAGACCCTGGCTGATCTGGGGATTCCCGCTCACCCGCGTGCCGACGCACCGGGGGTTTACGTCGAAAGCGGTGCCAAAATCGCCCAGCTCGGTTTGCGTGTCAGGCGCGGTTGCAGCTTTCACGGTTTGAGCCTGAACGTCGATATGGACCTCAGCGTTTTTCAGCGTATCAACCCCTGCGGCCATATCGGCATGGCCGTCACCGATATTCGCAGTGAGCGCGATGCAAACGCCGCCACGCAAACACAACTGATGGACAGTCTGGCCGCCAATCTATCAACGCGGCTGGATTACAGTGCCAGCCCCGTGCTGGACGACACACAACTACCCGCCTGATACCCAGGCACTGAGGCAAGCAATGAGTGAGCAAGGCCAAGACAGCGCCGTAAGCAAACGCCCCGCCGTAAAAAAAGTCGTACAGGGTGAAAAACTGCGCGGCGCCGACAAGGTTGCCCGCATCCCGGTCAAGGTCATTCCCACCGTTGAACTGCCCGCCAAACCCAAATGGATTCGCGCCAAGCTGCCTGCCAGCCCGGAAATCAGCCGCATCAAGCAAATTCTGCGCAAGCACAAGCTCGCCTCGGTGTGCGAAGAGGCTGCCTGCCCCAATCTGGGTGAGTGCTTCAGTGGCGGTACCGCCACATTCATGATCATGGGGGAAATCTGTACCCGCCGCTGCCCCTTCTGCGATGTTGCCCATGGGCGCCCCAACGCCCTGGATGAAAACGAGCCCGTTGAGCTGGCCGAAGCCATTGCTGAAATGCAGCTTAAATACGTGGTAATCACCTCGGTTGACCGCGATGACCTGCGCGACGGTGGTGCCCAGCATTTCGCCAACTGCATTCGCGAAACCCGCGCCCGTACCCCCGGTATTCGCGTGGAAGTGCTCGTACCAGACTTCCGTGGCCGCATGGATGTCGCTTTGGATATTCTCGAAAAAGAAGCGCCGGATGTGTTCAACCACAACCTGGAATCCGTGCCGAGTCTCTACAAAAAAATCCGTCCAGGGTCTGACTACCAGTGGTCACTCGACCTGCTGAAAAAATACAAAGAGCGTCGCCCCGATGTGCTGACCAAATCCGGCCTGATGCTGGGGCTGGGTGAAACGGCTGACGAGCTGATTCAAGTCATGAAAGACATGCGCGCTCACAACATCGACATGATCACCCTCGGCCAGTACCTCCAGCCCAGTCGCGATCACCTGCCCGTCGACCGCTTTGTCACCCCGGAAGAATTCGACGAATTTGGCCGTATCGCCGAAGAACTCGGCTTCAAAAGCGTGGCCAGCGGCCCGCTGGTGCGCTCGTCTTACCACGCCGACAAACAAGTCGACCTCAGCCTGCTGAAATAGCTCAAGCTTCTGTAAACAGGCCGCTTAAGGGGCTGCGCACACCGTGTGCGCCCTGTTTCAATACATGGGTGTAGATTTCCGTAGTTTTAACGTCGCTGTGGCCCAGCTGTTGTTGCATCGTGCGAATATCCGCACCTGCCTGCAATAAATGGGTGGCGAAACAATGTCGCAGCGTGTGTGAAGTTACATTCTTGCGCAATTTGGCGCGCAACGCGGCAGCGCGAATATGCTTGTTGAGGGCCGACTCGTCGAAATGGTGGCGCCGAATCAATTTCTCGTAGGGGTCGATGCTGAGTCTGCTGGCGGGAAACAGATACTGCCACGCCAGGCTCTTGTTGGCGTTGGGGTACTTTCTTGCCAACGCATCAGGCATCCAAACGCCAGCAAAACGCGTGTCGGCTATATCGGCGATTAATTAGCGTTCAACAACGACCATCTGTCGGCGCAGCGCCGGTATCAGCTCAGGCGCCAGAGTCACCAGACGGTGCTTTCCACCTTTGCCCTGCCATATCTGAAGCTGCAAATTATCGAAGTCGATATCCTTAACGCGCAGGCGCAATAGCTCCATACGGCGAAGTCCAGAAGCGTAGAGCATCGACACCATCAATTTCGGTGTGCCTTCCAGCGGATTGAGCAGGCTTGCAACCTCATTTCGGGTCAATACCACTGGCAGCTTGCGTTGCGGCTGAGCACGACGAAATCGACCGATACTCCCCGGGGCTGTTCAAGGTATTGGTTATAGAGAAATGCCAATGCGTTGAGCGCGATGGCTTGTGTTGCCGCAGAAACGCGGCGTTCGCAGGCGAGATAACTAAGAAAAGCCTCGACCTCTGCGCCACCTAGCTCAGCCGGATGGACCTTGCCATGAAAGAGAATGAAAAACTTGATCCAATAGCTGTACGACTTTACTGTACGTAAACTGTAGCGACGCACTAGCATGTGCTCCCGCAATGACCGAAGGAATGGTGAAGCGCTCATAATGACAATCCCTGTCAGTAGTATGTATGTATATAAGGGGTATCCATTTAGCTCCACATAGCGTATAACTACTGGATGGATATCCATACTTTATCCCCGATTGCCGGCAAAGACTACCCCCAAAATTGGAATGCATTCCTGGACTGGTTTTCCACTGAGGATGCCTGTCTTGCTTATCTCGAAAAACTCCGTTGGCCAGAAGGCTTCGTGTGTCCATCCTGTGCCCTGGCGGGGAAGCCGCATAGAGCGAATCGCGGTCGATTGATTTGTCGCCACTGTCGTTATCAAAGCTCTGTTACTGCCGGTACGATTTTTAGCAAGACGAGAACACCACTCCGAGTGTGGCTGGCGGCAGCATGGTATCTGACCAATCAGAAGCAAGGTGTAAGCGCGCTTGGCTTGCAGCGGGTATTAGGCTTGGGAAGCTACCAGACAGCCTGGATGATTCTGCATCGGTATCGCCGGGCGATGATCAGGCCGGGTAGAGAAAAACTGCACGGTTTGGTCGAGGTCGATGAGACCTATCTGGATATGACTGATGGCCGGCCGGGGGATAGAAGCAAGCGGAAAAGCCATACACAGCGCGTACTTATCATTCTTGCGGTGGAGATAAAGGAGCCCCAAGGCTTCGGTCGGATTCGCTTGCGTCGCATTGATGATGACACGAAGGGTAATGTCCTGCCCTTTATCCAGAACTCAATAGAAACCGGCAGCCATGTCCGCACCGATGGCGCGGGTATGTATGTGAAGCTACATGAGCTCGGTTACCAGCATGATCGAAAAGTCATGCTGGGTTCGGAAACGCCTGCACATACCTCAATGCCGGGCGTACACCGTGTCGCTTCACTGATTAAACGCTGGCTACTTGGCACCCATCATGGGGCTGTTCGGCCCGAACAACTTGACGCTTACCTTGATGAGTTCGTGTTCCGATTTAATCGCCGTTCTTCAAGATCGCGAGGGATGTTGTTTTACCGATTGTTGCAGCAGGCTGTTGCAACTGAACCGGTGACTTACGAGAACGTCGTTGTGAGGAAGGCTAAGGAGGAATAAATGAGAGGTGGAGCTAAATGGATACCCCTT
>NZ_ATUS01000007.1 GCF_000420325.1 Spongiibacter tropicus DSM 19543
TTGCGCCGATCGCGATGGAAGAAGGTCTGCGTTTTGCAATCCGTGAAGGTGGCCGTACTGTCGGCGCCGGCGTGGTTGCAAAAATCGTAGAGTAAGCTGAGGCTTTAAGAGTAAACGTCGTCGAAAGGCGGCGCTTGTAGGCCAGTAGTTCAATTGGTAGAGCACCGGTCTCCAAAACCGGCTGTTGGGGGTTCGAGTCCCTCCTGGCCTGCCACTTACGCGGACACCGCTTCGTGAAGACGAAGTGGTGTTTTGCGCTTAGTAAAAAGGATGCGGTCACAAGATGGTAGCGAAGGCTGAAGAGCAAAGTCGCCTCGATGGGCTGAAGTGGGTCGTTGTTGCCCTGCTGGTCGCGGTAGGTGTTGGCGGCAACATGTACTTCTCTGATGAGTCGCTGTTGTATCGCGTTATCGCCTTGCTGGTGCTGGCTGTTGCCGCCGGTTTTGTTGCTGCGCAAACCAGCCGTGGAGCGGCCTTTTTCTCGTTGGTGAAAGGTGCGCGTAACGAGATTCGCAAGGTTGTATGGCCCACTCGCCAAGAAGGTACACAGACCACATTGATTGTTGTGGCGTTTGTGGTTGTGGCGGCGCTGATTCTCTGGGGGTTGGATAGCCTTTTGGGCTGGTTGGCCTCAATGGTAATAGGTTGAGGGCGAAATCATGGCTAAACGTTGGTATGTAGTTCACGCCTATTCCGGCTTCGAAAAGAAAGTGGCCTCTGCGCTGAAAGAGCGCATTGAGTTGTCTGGTTTGCAAGAGCGTTTTGGTGAGGTGTTGGTGCCCACTGAAGAAGTCGTGGAAATGCGCGGCGGACAAAAGCGTAAAAGCGAGCGTAAGTTTTTCCCCGGTTACGTCTTGATCGAGATGGAGCTGGATGATGATACCTGGCACTTGGTAAAAGAGACGCCGCGTGTCATGGGCTTTATTGGCGGCAAGGCAGACAAGCCCGCGCCGATTACGCAAAAAGAAGCTGATGCCATTCTTCAGCGTGTTGAGAGCGGCGAAAAGCCCAAGCCCAAAACCTTGTTCGAGCCGGGCGAAATGGTCCGTGTTATCGATGGTCCCTTCAACGACTTTAATGGTGTTGTTGAGGAAGTTAATTATGAAAAGAACCGTCTGCATGTGGCGGTGCTGATTTTTGGTCGTTCTACGCCGGTCGAGCTGGATTTCGGTCAGGTAGAAAAGACCTGAGGTCGCCTGGGTCGGCTTGTGTCGACGCTGGGTGAAATAAACGGGGAGCCGTTGACGGGTCGAAAGGCTTTGAGGCGTTAATACCCACGAGGAGAAAACAATGGCTAAGAAAATTCAAGCTTATATCAAGCTTCAGGTGCCCGCTGGCGGCGCCAACCCAAGCCCCCCGGTTGGTCCAGCTCTGGGTCAGCACGGCGTTAACATCATGGAATTCTGTAAGGCGTTTAATGCTCAGACTCAGAGCATGGAAAACGGTATGCCGATTCCGGTTGTGATCACCGTTTACTCCGATCGCAGCTTCACCTTTACCACCAAGACTCCGCCGGCGTCATTCCTGCTGAAGAAAGCAGCAGGTGTTAAGAGTGGTTCTGGTACCCCGAATACCAAAAAGGTGGGCAAGGTGACCCGTGCCCAGCTCGAAGAAATTGCAACGCTGAAAATGCCAGATCTGACTGCAGCCGATATGGATGCAGCGGTGCGCACTATTGCTGGTAGCGCCCGCGCCGCCGGCATCGAAGTGGAGGGTGTGTAACATGGCCAAATTGAGCAAGCGTCAAAAAGCAATCCGCGAAAAAGTGGTTCCCGGTAAGCAGTACAGCATGGAAGAAGCTGTTGCTCTGCTGAAAGAACTGTCTACTGTTAAGTTCGCTGAAGCCGTTGATGTCGCAGTTAATCTGGGTGTTGATGCGCGTAAATCTGATCAAGCGGTTCGCGGTGCAACCACTCTGCCTAACGGTACTGGCAAAGACGTGCGTGTTGCTGTGTTCACTCAAGGTGAAAATGCTGAGAAAGCCAAAGCTGCCGGTGCAGATTTTGTCGGCATGGAAGATCTGGCTGAACAAGTTAAAGGCGGCATGATGGACTTTGACGTCGTTGTTGCATCACCCGATGCGATGCGCGTTGTGGGTCAGCTCGGTCAGGTACTGGGTCCCCGTGGTCTTATGCCTAACCCGAAAACGGGCACCGTGACTCCCGATGTGGAAACGGCCGTTAAGAATGCTAAGGCTGGTCAGGTTCGTTACCGTACGGACAAAAACGGTATCATCCACGGCGCTATCGGCAGCATCAAGTTTGAAACGTCCGCGCTGCAGGAGAATCTGGAAGCGCTGCTGGCTGACCTGAAGAAGGCCAAGCCCGCATCCGCTAAAGGCGTCTACCTGAAAAAAATCACGCTGTCTTCGACCATGGGTCCAGGGCTGGTGATTGATCAAAGCAGCCTGGCGGCTAAGTAAGTTTATCGCCGGGTCTATTGGCCCGGCAGCCGAGTAATCGGCAAGACTTTGTGGTCTTTGACAAGCGACCTACTGTGTCAAAAGACAAAGACCATCAAAGACCGTAGGTGAGTTGAAGCTCGTAAGAGTGGGTTCTCTTAATAGGTGTGTTGCTTTGGCAGCGTTACCGGCACCGGCCTACGCAGATGGTGGATTGGATTTGTTCACCACATGAACGGTTGCCTGCTTCGGTAGGCGGTCTACGGTAAGTAACTGACAAATCCAGGAGTTATCCAAGTGGCATTAAGACTCGAAGACAAGAAAGCGATTGTTGCTGATGTTAACGAGACTGCCGCGAGTGCACTGTCATTGGTTATTGCCGACGCCCGTGGGTGTACGGTAGGCGAAATGACTGAGCTCCGCAAGCTGGCGCGGGAATCCCAGGTTGATCTGCGTGTTGTGCGCAACACCCTGGCGAAAATCGCGTTGAAGGGCACTGAATTCGAGTGCGCAGAAGAGGCCTTTAAAGGCCCCTCTCTGTTGGCATTCTCGATGGAAGACCCGGGCGCAGCGGCGCGTATCTTCAAAGACTTCGCTAAAGAGCATGAAGACTTTGAAGTGAAAGCACTGGCGGTAAGTGGCCAGCTGATGGGTGCGGAACAATTGGATGTGCTGGCGAAACTGCCAACGCGCGAGCAGGCTCTGTCTATGTTGATGAGCGTAATGCTGGCGCCGGCGACCAAGCTGGTACAGACCATGAACGAAGTTCCCGGCAAGCTGGTTCGTACATTGGCCGCGGTTCGCGATCAGAAAGAAGCTGCTTAATCGCAGCCTAGTTAACGTTTTTTATTTTTTTACATTTGACACAGTAGGGAGTTGAAAATGGCTCTGTCTAAAGACGATATCCTCAACGCAATCGCTGAAATGAGCGTAATGGAAGTTGTTGAACTCATCGAAGCAATGGAAGAGAAGTTCGGCGTAACTGCCGCGGCTGCTGTTGCTGCTGCCCCGGTTGCTGCTGCTGAAGGTGGCGCTGCTGCTGCTGAGCAAACCGAGTTCGACGTAGTGCTGGCTGGCGCTGGTGACAAGAAAGTTAACGTCATCAAAGCCGTTCGTGCCATCACTGGCCTGGGTCTGAAAGAAGCCAAAGAAATGGTTGACGGTGCGCCTTCAACTGTTAAAGAAGGTGTTTCTAAAGAAGACGCAGAAGAAGCTAAAAAGCAACTGGAAGAAGCCGGCGCCTCTGTCGAGCTCAAGTAAGTTGCTGATAGACCTGTTAGCAGGTCGATCTCAAGCGAGGCTGGTGGGTTTATCCCGCCGGCCTTTTGCTGTTTGAGACATTCGGCCGGGGCATTGGCTCTGGTCAGCGACGGCAAGACCGTTGCGCAAACGATGCCGGCGCCAGTTGCGCAGGGGTCAGGTAATGATGCTGGGGAGTACTGATGGCTTACTCGTACACTGAGAAAAAACGTATCCGCAAGGATTTTGGCAAGTTGCCACACGTCATGGACGTGCCCTACCTCCTTGCGATTCAGTTAGATTCCTACAAGAAATTTACGCAGCAAGGGATTCCGGCTGCTGAACGCGGTGAACATGGACTTCACGCCGCATTTAAATCCATCTTCCCAATCGTAAGTTATTCAGGAAACGCGGCGCTGGAGTACGTGGACTACGTGCTTGGTGCTCCGGCGTTTGACGTGAATGAGTGTCAGCTGCGTGGTGTGACGTTCTCTGTGCCACTGCGCGTCAAAGTGCGCTTGATCATTTACGATAAAGATTCTGCCAATAAAAGCATCAAAGATATCAAAGAGCAGGAAGTCTACATGGGGGAAATCCCCCTGATGACAGAAAACGGTACCTTCGTCATCAATGGTACCGAGCGCGTGATCGTATCCCAGCTGCATCGCTCCCCAGGCGTATTCTTCGATCACGACCGCGGCAAGACCCACTCATCGGGCAAGCTGTTGTACTCTGCGCGGGTCATTCCCTACCGTGGTTCATGGTTGGACTTCGAGTTCGACCCCAAGGACCTTGTTTACGTCCGTATCGACCGTCGTCGCAAGCTCCCGGCAACGATCCTTCTGCGTGCTCTGGGTATGAGCGCGGAAGAAATTCTGGATGTTTTCTACGACGTCAACACCTTCAAAGTGTCCAAAGAAGGGACTTTCAGCATTGAGCTGATTCCTGAGCGTCTGCGCGGTGAAGTCGCCACCTTCGATATTTGTGGCAAAGACGGCGAAGTGATTGTGGAAACCGGTCGCCGTATTACTGCGCGCCACATCCGTCAGTTGGAAAAATCCAAGCTGAAGGAGCTGGTAGTGCCTGTCGAGTATCTGGTCGGCCGTGCACTGGCGAAGGATGTTGTTGACACGAAAACAGGCGAAATCCTCTACGCCTGTAACGCTGAAATTACGCTGGAGATGATTGAAAAGCTCCAGGAATCAGGTGTGTCTGAAATTGAGACCTTGTACACCAACGAACTGGATTGCGGTCCCTTCGTCAGCGATACCCTGCGCACTGATCCAACGAACTCAGAGCTGGAAGCCCTGGTTGAAATCTATCGCATGATGCGCCCCGGTGAGCCGCCGACTAAAGAGTCAGCGGAAAACCTGTTCCAGAACTTGTTCTTCTCTGCCGAGCGTTACGACCTGTCTGCTGTCGGTCGTATGAAGTTCAACCGTCGTCTTGGCCGTGAAGAGATTGTTGGCCCCGGTACGCTGGATAAAGACGACATTGTCGCTGTGCTGAAAACGCTGGTCGACATTCGTAACGGTAAAGGGGTGGTAGACGATATTGACCACCTGGGTAACCGCCGTATTCGCTCTGTGGGTGAAATGGCTGAGAACCAATTCCGCGTAGGTCTGGTTCGTGTTGAGCGCGCAGTTAAAGAGCGCTTGTCCATGGCGGAAAGCGAGGGCCTGATGCCTCAGGACCTGATTAACGCCAAGCCGGTTGCGGCAGCCGTAAAAGAGTTCTTTGGCTCTTCGCAGCTGTCACAGTTTATGGACCAGAACAACCCGCTGTCGGAGATTACTCACAAGCGCCGTGTTTCTGCGCTTGGTCCCGGTGGTCTGACTCGCGAGCGTGCAGGCTTTGAGGTACGGGACGTACACCCGACTCACTACGGTCGCGTTTGTCCTATCGAAACACCTGAAGGTCCGAACATCGGTCTGATCAACTCGCTGGCAACCTATGCGCGCACCAACGAGTATGGCTTCCTGGAAAGCCCCTACCGAAAAGTCATCGATGGCAAGGTTACCGATGAAATCGAGTACCTGTCGGCTATCAACGAGGCCGAGCAGGTGATCGCTCAGGCTTCCGCGGCGATGAATGACAAGGGCGAGCTGACCGACGAAATGGTTGCAGTACGGCACATGAACGAATTTACCGTTATGCCGCCGGAAAAAGTGACCTACATGGATGTGTCGCCCAAGCAGGTGGTCTCCGTGGCGGCGTCGTTGATCCCCTTCCTCGAGCACGATGATGCGAACCGTGCATTGATGGGCTCGAACATGCAACGTCAGGCTGTGCCGACGCTGAAAGCAGATAAGCCATTGGTTGGTACTGGTTTTGAGCGCTATGTGGCGTCTGACTCCGGTGTTTGTGTGGTCGCTCGCCGTGGCGGTGTGATCGACAGCGTGGATTCCTCGCGCATTGTTGTTCGCGTCGACAACGACGAAGTGCAGCCTGGTCAGCCTCCGGTGGACATCTACAACCTGACCAAGTACACCCGCTCGAACCAGAACACCTGCATTAACCAGCGTCCGATTGTGCGCGAAGGTGATGCGGTGCATCGTGGTGATATTCTGGCTGACGGCCCCTCGGTTGATCTGGGTGAGCTGGCGTTGGGTCAGAACATGCGCATCGCGTTCATGCCTTGGAACGGTTACAACTTCGAGGACTCCATCCTGGTGTCTGAGCGTGTTGTAAAAGAAGACCGCTTCACTACTATTCATATCCAAGAGCTGACCTGTATCGCCCGTGATACCAAGCTTGGGCCCGAGGAAATTTCGTCGGATATCCCGAACGTGGGTGAGGGTGCGCTGGCCAACCTGGACGAGTCCGGTATTGTCTACATCGGTGCGGAAGTTGGCCCCGGTGACATCCTGGTCGGTAAAGTCACGCCCAAAGGCGAGACTCAGCTGACGCCGGAAGAGAAACTGCTGCGTGCGATCTTTGGTGAGAAAGCCTCAGACGTCAAAGACACCTCCCTGCGTGTGCCTTCCAGCACCAAGGGTACGGTGATCGACGTACAGGTTTTCACCCGTGACGGTCTGGAAAAAGACAAGCGCGCGCTGGAAATTGAAAAAATGCAGCTCGACCAGTTCCGCAAGGATCTGAACGAGGAATACCGCATTGTTGAAGAGGCGACTTTTGCGCGCCTGCGTCACCAGCTCGAAGGCCAGAAAGTTCTTAGTGGCCCTGGCTTGAAGAAGAACGATGAGCTGACCTCCGCTGTTCTTGACGGGCTGAAGAAAGACGACTGGTTCAAACTGCGTCTGGCTGACGAGCCTATTAATGCTGCTCTGGAAGATGCTGACAAACAGTTGGCGGAGCATCGCAAAACGCTGGAAGAGCGCTTTGAAGACAAGAAACGCAAGCTGACCACCGGCGACGATCTGGCACCGGGTGTGCTGAAAATCGTTAAGGTGTATCTGGCGATCAAGCGCCGCATCCAGCCGGGTGACAAGATGGCGGGTCGTCACGGTAACAAAGGGGTTATCTCGGTCATTATGCCGGTTGAGGATATGCCCTTTGATGAAAAAGGCGAGCCGGTCGATATCGTTCTCAACCCACTGGGCGTACCGTCCCGGATGAACGTTGGGCAGATTCTTGAAACTCACCTTGGCCTGGCGGCCAAAGGCCTGGGTAACAAGATTGATGAAATGCTTCGCGAACAGCGCAAAGTCGCTGAGATGCGTGAGTTCCTTGGCAAGGTCTATAACGATGGCGCGGGTCGCGCGGAAGACTTGGACAGCTTCAGCGACCAGCAAATCGTTGAGCTGGCTGGCAACCTCCGTGGTGGTGTGCCGATGGCCACGCAAGTGTTTGATGGTGCCAATGAAGGCGAAATCAAAAACCTGCTGAAGTTGGCCGACCTGCCTGACAGCGGTCAGCTGAAATTGTTCGACGGCCGTACCGGTATGGAATTTGATCGTCCGGTTACCGTGGGCTACATGTACATGCTCAAGCTGAACCACTTGGTCGACGACAAAATGCATGCGCGTTCCACCGGTTCTTACAGCCTGGTTACTCAGCAGCCGCTGGGTGGTAAGGCGCAGTTCGGTGGTCAGCGCTTCGGTGAGATGGAAGTCTGGGCACTGGAAGCTTACGGCGCCGCATACACCTTGCAGGAAATGCTCACTGTTAAGTCGGACGACGTTAACGGTCGCACCAAGATGTACAAAAACATCGTTGATGGTGATCAGCGGATGGAGCCGGGCATGCCCGAGTCCTTCAACGTACTGGTCAAAGAGATCCGCTCGTTGGGTATCAACATCGAACTGGATTCTGAATAAGCATCAACAACGATTGGCAAGGGGCGCCCCGTCTTCGGATGTGTGGGCGCCTAGATTAAACCCCTTGCGGAGGAACGGCCTTGAAAGACTTATTGAATTTACTTAAGCAGGGACAGCAGAGCGAAGAGTTTGACTCAATTCGCATTGGCCTGGCATCGCCTGAGCTGATCCGCTCCTGGTCTTTCGGTGAAGTTAAAAAACCGGAAACCATCAACTACCGTACTTTTAAGCCCGAGCGCGACGGTCTGTTCTGTGCCAAGATTTTTGGTCCAGTGAAAGACTACGAGTGTCTGTGTGGCAAATACAAACGCCTTAAGCACCGCGGTGTTATCTGTGAAAAGTGTGGCGTTGAAGTTGCCCTGGCGAAAGTGCGCCGCGAGCGCATGGGCCACATCGAGCTGGCCAGCCCGGTTGCTCACATCTGGTTCCTGAAGTCGCTGCCGAGCCGTATCGGCTTGTTGCTGGACATGACTCTGCGCGATATCGAGCGAATCCTGTACTTCGAATCCTATGTTGTGACTGACCCCGGCATGACCACCCTTGAGAAAGGGCAGCTGCTGAGCGACGAGCAATACTTCGAAGCGATGGAAGAGTTTGGTGATGACTTCACTGCCAAAATGGGCGCTGAAGCTATTATGCACCTGCTCACCGAGCTGGATATGCACGATGAGATCGAGCGTCTGCGTGAAGAAATTCCTGCGACCAACTCAGAAACTAAGATCAAGAAGCTGTCCAAGCGGCTCAAGCTTATTGAAGCGCTGGCCGACTCGGGCAACAAGCCTGAGTGGATGATCCTGCAAGTGCTGCCAGTGCTGCCGCCGGACTTGCGTCCGCTGGTGCCACTGGATGGCGGCCGTTTTGCGACGTCTGATCTGAACGACTTGTATCGCCGTGTTATCAACCGCAACAACCGTCTGAAGCGTCTGCTGGACCTTAACGCCCCTGACATCATCGTGCGCAACGAAAAGCGCATGCTGCAGGAATCGGTTGATGCCTTGTTGGATAACGGCCGTCGCGGTCGTGCCATCACCGGCTCAAACAAACGCCCGCTGAAGTCGCTGGCTGACATGATCAAGGGTAAGCAGGGCCGCTTCCGTCAGAACCTGCTGGGTAAGCGTGTCGACTACTCCGGCCGTTCCGTTATCGTGGTGGGTCCGACCCTGCGTTTGCACCAGTGTGGTCTGCCCAAGAAAATGGCGCTGGAGCTGTTCAAGCCCTTTATCTTTGGCAAGCTGGAAGCCCGCGGCCTGGCAACCACAATTAAAGCCGCCAAGAAAATGGTTGAGCGTGAGCCGCCGGAAGTGTGGGACATCCTTGCTGAAGTTATCCGCGAGCACCCCGTACTGCTGAACCGTGCGCCCACTCTGCACCGTCTGGGTATCCAGGCGTTTGAGCCGGTGCTGATCGAAGGTAAAGCGATCCAGCTTCACCCGCTGGTATGTGCTGCTTACAACGCTGACTTCGACGGTGACCAGATGGCAGTACACGTGCCGCTGACGCTGGAAGCACAGCTTGAAGCGCGTGCGTTGATGATGTCCACCAACAACATCCTGTCTCCTGCCAACGGTGAGCCGATTATCGTACCGTCTCAAGACGTGGTATTGGGCTTGTATTGGATGACGCGTGACCGTGTTAATGCGCTGGGTGAAGGCATGACCTTCTCTAGCCCGCAGGAAGTACAGCGCGCCTATGCCGGTGGCAAGGTGCATCTGCAAGCGCGCATTAAGTGCCGCCTGACTCAGGTCAGTGTCGACGAAGACGGTGAGCGCACCTCGGTACGCAGCATTGTGGACACTACTGTGGGTCGTGTTGTGCTGTGGCGTATCGTCCCCGATGGTCTGCCTTTCGACCTGGTAAACCAGTCGATGACCAAAAAAGCGATTTCGCGCCTGCTGAACGAGTGCTACCGCCAAGTAGGCTTGAAGGCGACGGTTATTCTCGGCGACCAATTGATGTACACCGGTTTTGAGTACTCGACCCGTTCGGGCAGCTCAATTGGTGTAAACGACTTTGAAATCCCCGAAGCGAAGGCGCGCATTGTTGCCGCTGCTGACGCGGAAGTGGTGGAGATCGAGAAGCAGTATGCGTCCGGTCTGGTAACCCAGGGTGAGAAGTACAACAAAGTGATCGATATCTGGTCTCGCGCCAACGACCTGGTTTCCAAGTCGATGATGGAAGGCCTGTCGAAAGAGCCTGTCATCAACCGCGATGGCGAAGAAGAGCAGCAGGACTCGTTCAACTCCGTTTATATCTATGCCGACTCAGGCGCCCGGGGTTCACCGGCGCAGATTCGTCAGTTAGCTGGTATGCGGGGCCTGATGGCCAAGCCCGATGGCTCGATCATCGAAACGCCGATTACGGCGAACTTCCGGGAAGGTCTGAACGTACTGCAGTACTTCATCTCGACTCACGGTGCGCGTAAAGGTCTGGCCGATACCGCACTGAAGACAGCTAACTCGGGTTACCTGACGCGCCGTCTGGTCGACGTGGCCCAGGACCTGGTGATCACTGAGGACGACTGTGGCACCGACCAGGGCCTGCTGATGACCCCGGTTATCGAAGGTGGTGACATTATCGAATCGCTGGGCGATCGCGTGCTGGGCCGTATCGTGGCCAAGGACGTTTTCATCCCTGGCACTGATGATGTTGCGGTTGAAGCCGGTGTCATGCTGGACGAAAAAGGCGTTATTGCCCTAGAGGAAATGGGTATCGACGAGATCGAAGTTCGCTCGCCGATTACCTGTGATACCAAGCACGGTGTCTGCTCTATGTGTTACGGCCGCGACCTGGCGCGTGGTCACCTCGTTAACCGCGGTGAATCTGTCGGCGTTATCGCTGCACAGTCCATCGGTGAGCCCGGTACCCAGCTGACCATGCGTACCTTCCACATCGGTGGTGCGGCATCTCGGGCAACGGCTGTCGACAATATTCAGGTTAAGCAGGACGGTAAAGCGCGTCTGCACAACCTCAAGTATGTTGAGCGCGAAGATGGCAGCCTGGTGGCGGTAAGCCGTTCCGGTGAACTGGCGATTACTGACAAGAGCGGTCGTGAGCGTGAGCGCTACAAGCTGCCTTATGGTGCCGTAATTAAAGTTGCCGACCGCGCTGACGTGAATGCTGGCGACATCGTTGCGAGCTGGGACCCTCACACTCACCCCATCATCACGGAAGTGGCGGGTATCGTTAAGATGTCCGGCATGGAAGAGGGTATTACCGTTAAGCGCCAGACGGATGAGCTGACCGGTCTGAGCAGTATTTCGGTAATGGAGCAGTCTGAGCGTCCGGCGGCCGGTAAAGATATGCGCCCGGCGGTAACGCTGGTTGATACCAATGGTGAAGAGCTTTGTCTGGCGGGCACAAACGTTCCTGCCCACTACTTCTTGAGTGAATACGCGATCGTCAGCTTGGAAGACGGTGCCCAAGTTAAGGTCGGTGACGTGATTGCGAAAATTCCGCAGGAAAGTTCGAAAACGCGTGACATCACCGGTGGTCTGCCGCGTGTTGCCGACTTGTTTGAGGCGCGTAAGCCGAAAGAGCCGGCTATTCTGGCGGAAATCAGCGGTACGGTTTCCTTTGGTAAAGAAACCAAGGGCAAGCGCCGCCTGATTATCACTCCGGCCGATGGCAAGCCGCTGGCCGATGGCAGCGATCACTACGAAGTGCTGATTCCGAAGTGGCGTCAACTGACTGTCTTCGAAGGTGAGCAGGTTGAGAAGGGTGAGATCGTTTCTGAAGGCCCGCTCAGCCCGCACGATATCCTCCGTTTGAAGGGCGTGGAAGAGCTGGCGAAATACATCGTCAACGAAATCCAGGACGTTTACCGTCTGCAGGGCGTTAAGATCAACGATAAGCACATCGAGGTTATCTGCCGCCAGATGCTGCGTAAGGTCAACATCCTGACATCCGGTGATTCGTCCTTCATCAAGGGTGAGCAAGTCGAGTATGTTCGCGTTGCTGAAGAAAACGAGCGCCTGCATACCGAGGATAAAGTGCCTGCGAGCTTCGAGCGTGAGCTGCTGGGTATCACCAAAGCCTCGCTGGCTACCGAATCTTTCATTTCGGCAGCCTCGTTCCAGGAGACGACGCGTGTCCTGACCGAAGCGGCGGTGACCGGCAAGCGCGATTACCTGCGTGGCCTGAAAGAAAACGTGGTTGTAGGGCGCCTTATTCCTGCGGGAACCGGCTTGGCCTACCACCGCGATCGCAAGCTCAAGCGCGAAGAATCCAGCAGTACGGTTTCGGCGCAAGAGATCGAAGCAGCACTGTCGGAGGCTCTCAGCGACCAAGGCTGAGCGCCATCGGCGACTTGACGGAAGCGGAGCGCGTCTTTAGAATTCGCGCTCCGCTTTTTTTACATTGTCGACACCTGTTGGCAATCGGTTGGTCAGCACATGTGGTGCTGGCCTTTAGTATCTGGAGTCCTAGCAAATGGCAACGATTAACCAACTGGTTCGTCAGCCGAGAAAGCGCAAGGCCGCTAAAAGTGACGTACCTGCTCTGCAGGCCTGTCCTCAGCGTCGTGGCGTTTGTACTCGCGTTTACACCACCACGCCGAAGAAGCCGAACTCAGCGCTTCGTAAAGTGTGCCGTGTACGTCTGACCAACGGTTACGAAGTTTCTTCCTACATCGGTGGTGAAGGCCACAACCTGCAAGAGCACAGCGTTGTGCTGATTCGCGGTGGTCGTGTTAAAGACCTTCCCGGTGTGCGTTACCACACTGTGCGCGGTAGCCTCGACACCTCGGGTGTTGCTAACCGTAAGCAAGGCCGTTCTAAGTACGGTGCCAAGCGTCCCAAGGCGTAATTGCCGGACGTTAATTTGATTTGAGTAAGGCCGGGCCCTCGCGTTTTGCGACTGTTGCTTGGATTACCCTGAAGAGAGAGAAAAGTTATGCCAAGAAGACGCGTTGCCGCCAAGCGTGAAATCCTGCCGGATCCTAAATTCGGAAACCTCACTCTGGCCAAGTTTATGAACCACGTTATGGTCAGCGGTAAGAAATCGGTTGCAGAGCGCATTGTCTATGGAGCTCTGGACCTGGTGCAGGAGCGTTTGAGCAAAGATCCTATCGAAGTATTCGACGAGGCGCTGGAAAATATTGCGCCGATGGTGGAAGTAAAATCCCGTCGTGTAGGTGGTGCCACTTATCAGGTGCCAGTAGAAGTACGTCCGAGTCGCCGTACGGCTCTGGCAATGCGCTGGCTGGTAGATTTCTCTCGTGGCCGTGGTGAAAAGTCCATGCGTCAGCGTCTTGCTGGTGAGATTATCGATGCTTCTCAGGGCAAGGGCTCTGCAGTGAAGAAGCGCGAAGACGTGCACCGCATGGCCGAAGCCAACAAGGCCTTCTCGCACTTCCGTTTCTAAACGTCCATTTACCTTTAATTTGGGGAATGCATTGTGGCTCGTAAGACTCCCATCGCGCGTTACCGGAACATAGGTATTTGTGCCCACGTGGATGCAGGAAAAACCACCACTTCTGAGCGAATTCTGTTCTATACAGGACTGTCGCACAAAATTGGTGAAGTGCATGATGGCGCAGCGACCATGGACTGGATGGAGCAGGAGCAGGAGCGTGGTATTACCATCACGTCTGCTGCGACGACGTGCTTTTGGGCGGGAATGCAGCAACAGTTCGAGCAGCACCGCGTCAACATCATCGATACACCGGGGCACGTAGACTTCACTGTCGAAGTTGAGCGTTCCCTGCGGGTGCTTGATGGCGCTATCGTGGTGTTGTGTGGTTCTTCGGGTGTTCAGCCTCAGACTGAAACGGTCTGGCGTCAGGCGAATAAATACGAAGTCCCCAGAATGGTGTTTGTAAACAAGATGGACCGCGCTGGCGCAAACTTCGAAAGAGTGGTCAGTCAACTGCGTGAACGCCTGGGCGCCAATGCTGTGCCCATGCAGATGACGATTGGTTCTGAGGATGAGTTCCGAGGCGTTGTCGATCTGGTAAAAATGAAGGCCATCATCTGGAATGAAGAAGACCAGGGGATGACCTTTACCTACGAGGATGTTCCTTCTGACTTGCAGGATCTCTGTGAAGAGATGCGTGAGTACATGGTTGAGGCGGCTGCCGAAGCTAATGAAGAGCTGATGGACAAATACCTCGAAGAAGGTGAGTTGAGCGAGGAAGAAATCAAAGCTGGTATTCGTGCGCGCACGCTGGCCAATGAAATTATTCCTGTGTTCGGTGGCTCTGCCTTTAAGAATAAGGGTGTGCAGGCGGTTTTGGATGCCGTTATTGAGTATATGCCGTCGCCGCGCGAAGTTAAGGCGATTGAGGGTGTGTTGGATGACGCGGCGGAAACCGTGGCGACCCGTGAAGCTGATGACGATGCCCCGTTTGCAGCGTTGGCGTTCAAAATAGCTACCGACCCGTTTGTTGGTACGCTGACGTTCTTCCGTGTTTATTCCGGCAAGCTGGAGAGCGGCACGGCTGTGCTGAACTCGGTAAAGGGAAAGAAAGAGCGCGTCGGTCGTATGGTGCAGATGCACTCTAATGATCGTCAGGAAATCAAAGAAGTTCTTGCGGGCGATATCGCTGCGGCCATAGGCCTGAAAGATGTGACGACGGGTGACACCTTGTGCGACCCGGACAACATCATCGTGCTTGAGCGCATGGAATTCCCTGAGCCCGTAATCTCTGTGGCGGTTGAGCCTCGGTCGAAAGCGGACCAAGAGAAAATGGGGATTGCGCTGGGCAAGCTTGCTCAGGAAGATCCGTCGTTCCGTGTGAAGACAGATGAAGAAACTGGGCAGACGATTATCTCGGGTATGGGGGAATTGCACCTCGATATCATCGTTGATCGGATGCGTCGGGAATTCAGTGTTGAGGCCAATATCGGTAAGCCTCAGGTGGCCTATCGAGAAGCCATTCGCAATAACTGCGAAATAGAAGGCAAGTTTGTTCGTCAGTCCGGTGGTCGCGGTCAGTACGGTCACGTCTGGGTGCGGTTTGAGCCGGGCGAAGATGCCAATGCTGAGGGCCTTGAGTTTGTGAACGAGGTTGTTGGTGGTGTGGTTCCGAAGGAATACATCCCCGCGGTTCAGAAAGGCATCGAAGAGCAGATGCAAAATGGGGTGCTGGCGGGTTATCCGCTGCTGGGGTTGAAGGCGACGTTGTACGACGGCTCCTTCCACGACGTTGACTCAAACGAGATGGCGTTTAAAGTGGCGGCCTCTATGGCAACCAAAAAGCTTGCCCAACAGGGTGGTGCGGTGTTGCTTGAGCCGATCATGAGCGTGGAAATTGTAACGCCCGAAGAGAATATGGGTGATGTGGTTGGCGATCTCAATCGTCGTCGCGGCATTATCCTGGGTATGGAAGAAAGCGTATCCGGTAAGGTCGTCAATGCTGAAGTACCGCTGGCGGAAATGTTCGGTTATGCGACAGACCTGCGTAGTGCGACCCAGGGTCGTGCGACCTTCACCATGGAGTTTGAGAAGTACTCCGAGGCGCCGAAGAACATCGCAGACGAAATTATTTCGAAAAATCAGGGCTGATTACCCAAACTTTAGAACGAGGAAATAATCGTGGCAAAGGAAAAATTTGAACGTAGTAAGCCCCACGTCAACGTGGGCACCATCGGTCACGTTGACCATGGTAAAACCACTCTGACCGCAGCACTGACTCGTGTCTGTGC